>CAYNVI010000327.1:0-5843 GCA_964400585.1 uncultured Pirellulaceae bacterium
CCCCGCCCCACCCTGCACGACGTCTGCGGAGCCGGCTGGCTGCGACGCGTCGTGGCTCGCCCCCTCCCCCTCCCTTTGGGCAATATGGAATCTTTCGACTTTCAATTACGTCCCCGCATCGTGTTTGGTGGCGGGGTCATCGCACGTCTCGGTGAGCTCGCGCGGGAACAGGGGGCTCGCCGCGCCCTGGTGGTCTCCGATTCGGGGGTCGTCAAGGCGGGGCATTTTCAGCAAGGCCGCGACGTGTTGGAGGCCGCCGGGATCGACGTCGCCTCCTTCCATGAGTTCGGCGAGAATCCCACGACGGCGATGGTCGAGGCGGGTGTCGCCGTCGCCCGCCAGGTGCAGCCCGATCTGCTGGTCGGCCTGGGAGGGGGCAGCAGCATGGACTGCGCCAAGGGGATCAACTTCGTTTATTCCTGCGGCGGCACGATGCACGATTACCATGGGGTCGGCAAAGCGACGGCCGAGATGTTACCGATGATCGCGGTCCCCACGACCGCCGGGACCGGCAGCGAAGCCCAGTCCTTCGCCTTGATCAGTGACGCGGAAACCCACGTCAAAATGGCTTGCGGCGATCCGCGGGCTGCCTGCCGGGTCGCGTTGCTCGATCCGGTCCTGACCCTGACCCAGCCCCCCGCCGTCACCGCCCTGACCGGCATCGACGCGCTCTCGCATGCCGTCGAGACTTACGTCACCCGCCGCCGCAATCCGGTCTCGGTAACCTTCAGCCGCCGCGCCTTCCAATTGCTGGTCAGCGGGTTTCCGCGGGTCCTCCGCGCTCCCGATGATCTCGAGGCACGCTCGGCGATGCAGTTGGGGGCCTGCTTCGCCGGCTTGGCGATCGAGACTTCGATGCTGGGCGGAGCGCACGCCACCGCCAATCCGCTGACCGCGCGGTTCGATGTGGTCCATGGCCAGGCGGTCGGTTTGATGTTACCTCACATTGTCCGGCTGAACGGGACGCAGCATTCCGATTGGTACGCCGAACTCCTTTCCGAAGTCGAACCGAACGTGCCGGTCGAAGAGGCCCCGCAGCGGGTCGCCGATTTGCTGACGCGGTTGGCGGCCGAAGCGGGCCTGGAGACGCGGCTGAGCGATCTGAAGATCCCGGCCGAGGTCTTCCCGCAGTTGGCAGAAGAGGCGATTGCCCAGTGGACCGGGACCTTCAATCCGGTGCCGCTGACCCCGCAGATCCTGAGCGATCTGTATCGTCAAGCGTATTGACGACCGAGGTATTGACGACCGACGGATTGGCGACCGACGGATTGGCGACCGACGGATTGGCGACCGACGGCTGGGAGGGGTCGGGTTGAGACGGGTTGGCTGGAACGCGGGCGGGCGGTTCGGCGAGCGGCGTCGTGGCCGCTGTCGCGGGCCGCGCCGGCCGCTTCAGCCACTGGGCAACGATCAGCAACGCGAAGGCGAAACCGAGGAGCGTCCAGGGATGGCTGTGCGTGCCGGGCCAGAAGGGGCTGCGATCGAGCCATCGCCAGGCGGCCAATTGCACCGCGAGGCAGGGCGGCAAGGTGACCGCCAGCCGCGCCAAGCCACCTCGGGCGGGCATCCAGCGGCCTAACAAAACCGCCAGCAGGCAGGCGGCGAGCGCGACGCCGAACAGCGCCTGCCAACCGACCAGCAGCGCCGGCACCGCCAACATCGCGATCAGATCGAGCAGCCGGCTCGTCTGCTCCCCTAACGGACTCATCTTGATGTCGCCCCGCGGTGCCAGCGCGCGTCCCAGTCCGCGGCCGACGAGTCCCGCCGCCGCCAAGGCGGTGACCACGCGCAGCAGCGAGGCGATATAACTGGATGGTTGCCAGTCGTCGGCAACTTGGACCTCCCAGGGGACGATCTGCAGCGGCGGCCAAAGGAGCAGCGGGAGGATCGCAATCGCGAAGACCCAGCCCAGCAGGCGGACGGGGATCCGCTGCCCATCGAAGCGGATCAGACCGAATGCCCAGCTCCCGGTGACCACCAACAACTGGTACGTGCCGATCGCCAGCGAGGTCTTCGTCAGGTGCGGCATCCACAGCCCGTCGCCCAGACCGCCCGTGGAAAAGTAGGGGAGGTTGGCACCGCCATGGTAGATGCTGCCCCAGCCGACCAGGGTCAGCGACAGGCCGACGCAAAGTTCCACCAGCGGGTAGCGGGGCGAGATCGGCATCCGGCAGACGCGGCAGCGTCCGCGGATCGCCAGCCAGCCGAAGACCGGCACGTTGTCCCCTCGCGCGATCGGTTGGGCGCAGTAAGGACACGCCGAAAAACCTCCGATGCTCCGTCCCTGCGGCAGCCGGTAGGCGACGACGTTCAGAAAACTGCCCAGCGCCGCACCGACCCAGAACAGCCAAGCGACGACGACGAGGTCGACCAGGCGGGGCAGCAGGAACGCGGAGAAGGCTTGATCCTGGTCACGGCGTTGCCACCAGGCGGCAGCCAAAACGTAGGCGACGGCAGCGAGCAGGAGGCCGCCCAAGATCAGGCGAAGCGGGCGATTCCCACGGCGTTTCCCACGTTGACGCATGCCACCTCTCCGCCCGGTTCCGGTCGATCTTCCCACTGACGGGAGGCCGTCCTCCCGCTGCTCTGCCGCGGGCCCCCCGCGGGGGTGCCGCCGAACGTCGGCTGACAAGCTCGTATGATGTCCTGCCACCCTCGTTTCGACTAGGCGCTGTCCCAAAAGTGATGGGCGCTGACCCTAACCCCGCTCGACCCCAAACCCGCTTCGCTCACTTGCGGACCGTCACGATGCCGATCCCGCCGCTCCGACTCCGTTCGGTCAACGACCATCCGCTTCGCGCCGACGGCGATTATGTCCTGTACTGGATGATCGCCTTCCGTCGGTTGGGGTGGAATTTTGCCCTCGACCATGCGCTCGACCGCGCCCACGCCCTCGGCAAACCGCTGTTGATCTTCGAGCCGCTCCGGGTGCGTTACCGCTGGGCCAGTGACCGGCTCCATCGGTTCGTGATCGAGGGGATGCGGGAGCACGCGACGGCTTTAAAGGGGAGTCGGGTGGGCTACTATCCCTACGTGGAACCGCGGCCGGGGGCGGGCACGCCGCTGCTGCATCGTCTGGCGGCTCGCGCCTGCACGGTGGTCACCGACGATTACCCTTGCTTTTTTCTGCCGCAGATGATCGAGGCGGTCCGCCGGCGGATTCCGGCTCCGCTGGAGCTGGTCGACAGCAACGGTCTGATGCCGATGCGGGCTGCCGAGCGGACCTTCACGGTCGCACACAGTTATCGTCGTTGGATGCAGAAGACCCTGCCCGAGCACTGGGACCGCTTCCCCCGCGCTGCGCCGCTGGCGCGGGTCGATGTGCCGCCGCTGGGGGCGCTTCCCCAGGCGCTCACCCGCCGCTGGCCACCAGCCGATCTCGACGCCCTGTTGGCAGAAGGGGGGCTGTCGGAGTTGCCGCTCGACCACTCGGTTCCTGCCGGCACGATCCGCGGCGGGAGCGCAGAAGCGGGGCGACGTCTCGAGCGGTTCCTGCAGGAGACGCTGCCCGCTTACGGCGAGGATCGCAACCATCCGGATCGCGTGGGGAGTTCGCAGCTCAGCCCCCATCTTCACTTCGGCCAGCTCGCCGCACACGAGATCGTCAGCCGGTTGTGGGAGCAGGAAGATTGGCAGCCTGACCAATGCGGGGCGGTCAACGGCAAGAACCGGGGGTACTGGAACACCTCCGCACCCGCCGAAGCGTTCCTCGATCAACTGCTCACCTGGCGGGAGATGGGCTTCAACATGACGCATCGTCATCCCGATCGATACGACCGCTTTGAATCGTTGCCGGCATGGTCGCAGAAGACGCTAGCCGAACATGCCGACGATCCGCGGCCCGTCGTCTATGATCTCGATCAGTTCGAGCGAGCCGCCACGCACGACGAACTCTGGAACGCTGCCCAGCGGCAACTGCGGCGTGAGGGGATCATGCACAACTACCTGCGGATGCTGTGGGGAAAAAAAATCCTCCACTGGACCGAAAGCCCTCGCCAAGCCCTGGAGATCCTGATCGAACTGAACAATAAGTACGCGCTCGATGGTCGCGATCCCAATTCCTACAGTGGGATCTTCTGGACGCTGGGGCGGTACGATCGCGCCTGGGGACCAAAACGCCCCGTCTTTGGCAGCGTCCGCTACATGACCAGCGACAGCGCCCGCCGCAAACTTCGGCTGAAAAACTACCTGCGTCGCTATGCGGCCGAGGCGTGAGGCAGGCCGTTTTGCCCGGTGGGGGCCGCCTGCCGGCGGGGCGATCCGCGAACAAAAATCGGGATCGCTTCGTGGAATGACGTGGTCGGAAGACGGATCGACATTCCGAGACCTCGCCAAACCGGCTAACATTGGCTGGATCCCCTCTTTTTCCCTTTGTGACGAATCCCCCCTGATGGCCAAGCCTAAAAAACACGCTGCGGGAGCGGCTTCCTCGCCTCGCGCCGGCAAATCGAAATCGGCTGAGGACGCGGGCAAGGACTCCTCGCAGGGGGGACGCACGCGCGCCGGTTATCGCGAAACGGTCGAATCGATCTGCGTCGCGATCATCCTGGCCCTGTTGTTTCGCGCCTTCGTCGCCGAAGCCTTCGTGATCCCGACCGGTTCGATGGCACCCACCCTGATGGGGGCCCACAAGGATCTCGAATGCGGCCAGTGCGGGAGTGACTACCGGGTGGGGGCGAGCATCGAAAATAAGGCCTCGCCGCAGCGGACGACCGTGGTCGCGTCGGTCTGTCCCAATTGCCGCCACGTCAATACGCTGGACCTGCAGGACGAACCGAACGATACGACCTTCAGCGGCGACCGGATCCTGGTCAGCAAGTTTGCTTACGCGCTGCAGGATCCGAACCGCTGGGACGTGATCGTCTTCAAATACCCGGGCAATCCCAAACAGAACTACATCAAGCGGCTGGTCGGGTTGCCCAACGAAACGATCCGCCTGCAGCATGGCGATGTCTTCAGCCGTCCGGAGGCGAGCGAGCGTTTCACGATCGCCCGGAAGGCTCCCGCCAAGCTGATGGCGATGTCGCACCGCGTCTACGATTCGCAGTTCCAGGCCCCCTTGCTGCTGGAGCAGGATTACCCGAGTCGCTTGCAGCCGTGGGCCCCGCAGGCGACGGCGCCGCCGGAGGATTCGTGGCAGATTGAGCGGACGGCCGATGGCTTGACCGCGACGCTGGCGGGGCAAGCGGAACCGCAGTGGCTGCGGTACTTCCACCGTTGGCCGGAAGACACCGATTGGGAGCGGGCGGCGGCGGGCGAATCGTTGGCCGATATCGATCCGTACGGTGCCCGGGCGATCACCGATTTTTACGCTTACGATTCCTACCTGACGGTCCCTTCGCAGCAGGTTTACGAGCGTCCGCCGGGAGTCTTTCCGGTTCCCGGTTCCCGCGATTCGACATGGCTGACGCGTCGCTATGGGCTCAGCCCCGTGTTTCGTCCTGGGTACGCGCCCGAAGAGGGGGTGGCGCCCTTCATGAATGCCCGCAGTTTTCGCTCGGAAGCGGATTACCGCCGCGACGGGATGCATTGGGTTGGCGACCTGATCAGCGAATTCGATGTGGAAACCGATGCCGCGGCGGAATCGCTGATTCTGGAGATCGTCGAAGCGGGCGTGCAGTACCAATGCCACCTCGATTTGACCGCCGGCACCGCCGCTTTGCGGATCGAAGATTTCGAGGACCGCAGCTTCGATCCTGCGGTGGAAGGAGAGCCCGCGGGGATCCCGACCGCCGAGACGGGGGTCCATGCGGGCGAGCGGCATCAGTTGCGTTTCACCAACGCCGACGATCGTCTGGTCTTGTGGGTCGATGGCGATGTCGTCCCCTTCGATCGTCCCACCA
>CAYNVI010000328.1:0-5835 GCA_964400585.1 uncultured Pirellulaceae bacterium
TGGCTGGTCGCTCGAAAAAGAAAGCCGAAACCGTGTTTCTCGTCTGCGAAGAAAACGGTGATTACAACTACTCGCTCCGCCGCAAGCCGGGGGGAGAGAAGCTCCGCCTGAAGAAGTACAACCCCAAGCTGCGGAAGCACACCTGGCACACCGAGAAGAAAAAATAAGGCTTCGCGGCAGGTTGGTCTGACCCCTTCGACCCCGGAAAGGATGCAGCGGGCATGCAAAAACGATGGCGAGTGCTTCCGCAGGACCGGGCGCGGGTGGAACGCTTGCTGCGCGAAGCCCAGGTCCCGGCGGTCGTGGCCCAATTATTGGTTAGCCGCGGGGTCTATCAGGCGGAAACCGCTCGGCAGTTCTTGGAGATCAAGCTTGCCGACCTGCGGGATCCGGAAAGCCTGCCCGGCATCCCGGCGGCCACCGCCCTCCTTGCCGAAGCGATTCGCACCGGCAAGTCGATCGTGATCTACGGCGATTACGACGCCGATGGGATGACCTCCACGGCGATCCTCTATCGCGGCATGAAGCTGCTCGGGGCGGACGTGAGCTACTACGTTCCCAATCGCTTGGAAGAGGGCTATGGGCTGAGTGCGGCAGCGCTCGAAAAACTTGCTGAACGTGGCAAAGAGGTGGTCGTCTCGGTCGCTTGTGGGATCGGCAATGTGGCGGAGGCCCAGCGTTGCCGGGAGCTTGGCCTGCAGTTGGTGATCACCGACCACCATCAACTGGGGGATCAGCTTCCCGACGCCGCCGCGATCGTGCACCCGCGTCTCCCCGGGACCGATTATCCCTTTGGCGAACTCTGCGGGGCCGGGGTCGCTTTCAAACTGGCGTGGGCGCTTTGCCAGGAGCTATGCGGTTCCAAGCGGGTTACCGAGACGCTTCGCGAGTACCTCCTGCAAGCGTTGTCGCTGGCCGCCATCGGGACGATCGCCGACGTCGTCCCCTTGCTGGACGAGAACCGGATCCTGGTCCGCCACGGCCTCCGCTCGCTGAAGGCCCAGCCTCCCTTGGGGTTGGCCGAATTGATGAAGCTGACGAAGACCGACCAACGCTCGGAACTTTCCAGTGAAGACGTCGCGTTCATGCTGGGCCCGCGACTCAACGCGGCCGGGCGTCTCGGGCAGGCGCAGTTGGGCGTCGAGCTGCTGATCACGAATAATCCCGAGCGAGCGGCTGCCCTGGCCGACTACATCAATCAGCTCAACAGCAGCCGGCAGAGTCTCGAACGGAGCGTCTACCTGGCGGCGCAAAAGCAGGCGAAGAGCGAATTCGATCCCGAGGGGGATCCCGCGTTGGTGCTGGCCGGCGAAGGCTGGCACCTCGGCGTGATCGGGGTGGTCGCCGGGCGGCTGGCGGAAAAGTACGCCCGCCCGGTGCTGGTCCTTTCGCTCGATTCGGTCAAAGGTCGCGCGGCGACCGGTTCGGGTCGGGCGGGCGGCCAAGGGATCGATTTGCACGAAGCGCTCGCCGAGTGTTCCGAGCGGCTTGTCCGCTTCGGCGGCCACAAGGCGGCGGCCGGGGTCACGATCGAGGAGAAGGAGATCGACTATTTCCGCTCGGACTTCTGCGAAGCGGTGACCAAGCAGGCCGCCGATCTCGATAGCGTTCCGGAAATCGTGATCGACGCCGAAGCGGGGCTCGGACAGCTCTCCCAACATTCGATCGGTCAGATCGAACAACTGGCCCCCTTTGGTCAGGGGAACCCCCGACCGATCCTGTGTGCCAGCGGGGTCTCGCTGGCCGAACCGCCGCGACGGATGGGGGGCGGCGACCGCCACCTGTCGGTGCGGCTGGTACAAGACGGCGTGACGATCCGCGCGGTCGCCTTCGGACAAGGCGACTGGTGCGAGGAACTGAGTGCTTTGGAAGGTCCGATCGACATCGCCTACCGTCCCGTGATCAACGAATTCAACGGCTTCCGTCGAGTGGAAGTCCAACTGGTCGACTGGCGTCCGGCCCGGAGTGCCGTGCCGATCGGCTAACAACCGGGAGCCGTGCGGGCGGCGGCCGACGTCCCTCGCATCGCGTCCTCCCTTTCTCCCTTAGGCCGCTTCCATGAGTTCTGCCGAGCAAACCGCTGCCTCCTCCCCGCTGCCCCTCCGCAGTGATGTCCCGGTCGAAGCGACCTGGAATCTCGATCGCCTGTTCCCCGACGATGCCGCGTGGGAAGCCGCTTTCGCAGAGCTCGAAAGCCAGATCGATCGCTTCGAAACCTTCCGGGGCCGGCTGGCTGAATCGGCTGAAGTCCTCGCCGAAGCGTTGCGTTTCGACAGCGAATTCGATCGCGCCGCCGAGCGATTGGGCGTGTACGCCTTCCTGAAGACAACCGAAGACCAGACCGACAGCCATTACCAGGGGATGAAGTCGCGGTTCCAGAACCTGGCGGTGCGGGCTTCGCAAGCGGCCAGCTTCATGCGGCCCGAATTGCTGGCGATCCCCGAAGAGCGGATGGCCGAATTGATGGCCGACGACGCGTTGGAGCCGTTCCGGTTGCTGCTCCAGCGGCTGCTTCGCTTTCGCCCGCACACGCTGAGCGATCGCGAAGAACGCTTGCTGGCGATGCAGGGAGAGATGGCCGGCGCGGCGGGCAACGCTTTTCGTCAGCTCAACGATGCCGACCTGAAATTCGGCCACGTCACCGATCATGACGGACGCTCGATCGAGCTGACCCACGCCAGTTTTGGGCAGCTGCTGATCAGCCCGAATCGCGACGTCCGCCGCCAGGCCTTCGATACCTTCTACCGCCAGTTTTCCGCCCATGAAAACACCCTCGCGGCCACGCTGTCCGGCAGCGTCCAAGCCGACGTCTACTACGCCCGCGCGCGGAACTACGACAGCAGCCTGGCGGCAGCCTTGTTCCCCGATAATGTCCCGACCGACGTCTACGACAATCTGATTTCCGCGGTCCGCGACTCGCTGCCGGCGGTCCATCACTACCTCGATGTCCGCCGCCGCAAAATGGGGCTGGAGGAAATCCACCACTACGACACCTACGTACCGATTCTGAATCAAGTCAAGAAGCATCACGACTGGGGGCAAGCGATCGACGTGATCCTCGAATCGCTGCAACCACTCGGCTCGGAGTATTGCGGCGTCCTGGAGGAGGGCTTGCGCGGCCGGTGGGCCGACCGTTACCCGAATCGCGGCAAACAGAGCGGTGCGTTCAGTTGCGGCAGCTTCGACGGTGATCCGTACATCCTGATGAACTTCAAAGAGGAAGTCCTCAACGATGTCTTCACGCTGACGCACGAAGCAGGCCATTCGATGCACAGCTGGTATTCTTCCCGCCACCAGCCGTTCGAGTACTACAACTACACGATCTTCGTGGCGGAAGTCGCCAGCACGTTCAACGAACAGTTGCTAGCCGATCACCTGATCCGCAACGCGGCCGACGACACCGAACGGGCCTACCTGATCAACAACGAACTCGACAGCATCCGTGCCACCGTCGTCCGCCAGACGATGTTTGCTGAATTCGAAAAGCGGACGCACGAGATGGCCGAAGCGGGAGAACCGTTGACTGTCGCTTCGTTTCGCAAGCTGTACCGCGAGCTACTGGAGGCCTACTTTGGACCGGCGTTCGCCATCGACGAGGCGTTGGAATTAGAATGCTTCCGGATCCCCCACTTCTACCGCGCCTTCTACGTCTACAAGTACGCGACGGGGCTGAGTGCGGCGGTGGCCTTGGCACGACGCGTGCTTGATGGGGGCAAGCCGGAGCTGGACGCCTATTTGCATTTTTTATCGTCCGGCTGCAGCCAAGACCCGTTGGACCTGCTCCGCGACGCCGGGGTCGACATGACCAAGCCGGAACCGGTGGCTACGACGCTCGCCCGCTTTGAACGACTCACCCGTGAACTCGACAGCTTGATCTAGCCGGACCTCGCCACTTTTTATGAGCGGGTGGGGGCTAGCCCCCGGCCTTTTCGGGACGAGCCGGCGGCTAGCGGCGCAACCGCTCGGACCGGCGTGTGCCCCCTTCGCCTTTCTTCCGCAGATCGTATCGCGTCATGCTGACCAAGTTTTCCTCCGGCCGCGTCTACGATCCCACCGCGGGGTGGCGGGGGCAGGTGCGCGATCTGTACGTTCAAGACGGGCGGTTCATCGCACCGCCGAATGAACAGGTGGTTCCCGACCGCACGATCGACCTCGACGGTTCGATCGTGATGGCCGGGGCGGTCGATCTGCACACCCACATCGGCGGCGGTAAGGTGACGCTTGCCAAGATGCTGCTTCCCGAATCGGTCCGCGGCGAATCGTGCGTGGGGGGCGCCGGGGGATTCTTGCCGACCACGCGGATCACCGGCCAGCGCTATGCCGCGATGGGTTATTCCGCCTGCTTCGAACCGGCGGTGATCGCTTGCAATGCCCGTCAGGCGCATGCCGAGATGGCCGATACACCCCTGATCGATACCGGCGGTTACTGCCTGCTGGGCAACGATGACCGGCTGTTGCGGATGATCGGCAACGAGGTCGACCAGGCGGTGATCAATGACTATGTCGCCTGGATGGTGACCGCCACGCAGTGCCTGGCGGTGAAGGTCGTCAATGCCGGCGGCATCAGTGCTTTCAAGTTCAATCAACGCCAGCTGGATGTCGACACGCCGCACCCGGCCTACGGGACGACGCCCGCGCAAGTGATCCGCGTGCTGGCGCGGGCCGTCCATGAAATCGGCCTCCCGCATCCGCTGCACGTGCACTGCAGTAATCTGGGCATCGCGGGGAACATCGAATCGACGCTGAAGACGATCGCGGCAGCCGATGGGCTGCCGTTGCATCTGACGCACGTCCAGTTCCACAGTTACGGGGACGAAGGCCCCCATGGTTTTTCGTCGGCCGCCCAACGGATCGCCGATGCCCTGCACAAGCACCCCCAGGTGACGATCGATGTCGGCCAGGTCATGTTTGGCCAAACCGTCACGATCTCGGCGGACACGATGCATCAGTACGCCAGTCGCGGGCTGGCCAAACCTCGCAAAAGCGTGTTGCTGGACATCGAATGCGAAGGGGGCTGTGGCGTGGTCCCTTTTCGCTACCGCAAACGGCGGTTCGTCAACGCCTTGCAGTGGGCGATCGGGCTGGAACTGTTCCTGATGGTGGACGATCCCAGCCGCGTCTTCTTGACCACCGACCATCCCAACGGCGGACCGTTCACCACCTACCCGCATCTCCTGCGACTGCTGGGCGATCGCAGTTTCCGCGAAACGGCGCTCGCCGAAATCCATCCCGATGCGGCGGCGGCCAGCCAGCTGGCGGGTTTCGATCGCGAATACGGGATCGACGAGATCGCGATGATGACCCGGGCGGCGCCGGCTCGGATCCTCGGGCTGACCGAGCTCGGGCGACTGACACCAGGCGCGATCGCCGACCTGACGGTCTACCGTGAAGCGGCCGACCTGGAGCAGATGTTCGCGCAACCCGCCTGGTTTTTCCGAGGGGGCGAAGCGGTGGTCCGCGAGGGTGCGGTGATCGGCGAGGCGAGCGGGTCCGTTTCCAAGCGAACCTGGACGGCCCGCCCCCCGTTCGACCCGGAGACACCAAAGCGGCTCGCCGATGCCTGGCAGGGGCCCGCCGGGGATGGTTCGGACTTTCAGACCTTGTGGATCGATGACGACGAAATGGCCGAAGTGATCGGTACCCCGATCGCCACGATTTCCACCCAGCGGACGCGTTAAGCCCCCACGGACGATGATGCAAATAGCCGGGATCCCGATCGAAGACACCTTCGCCGAAGCGTTCGATATGAAGGCCACGCGGGTGATCATCACCGCCGCCGACGCCCGCTGGGCGCACGATGCAGCGGCCGCCTTCACCGGGTTCGGGACCAGCGTG
>CAYNVI010000329.1:0-5830 GCA_964400585.1 uncultured Pirellulaceae bacterium
CGTCGCGCCGCAGCCAATGCGTGTCGGCTTCTTCATCCGCGCGACTGGCTGCCACCAGCAGCGAGTGGTCGTGGGAGGAGGATTCGTGAAAGGGTCGGTCGCGGTGGTGCCGGAAATAGCTGAATCCGCGTTTGCAACCGCAGACCAGTTCGGCGTGTTCCCGTTTCCAGCGGCCGTAGCTGGCCAAACCGGCGAGCGCGGGGAGGTGGTAGCGTTCGGCCAGTTGGTGGAGGATCAGGTCGGCGAGCGGGGTTGACGATTCGCCGATGGCAAAACGGGGATGCCGCTGGCGATCGATCAGCACGATCCGGCGCCCCTGCGACGCCAGGATCCAGGCGAGCAGCGCGCCGGCAAACCCCGCCCCCAAGATCGCCACGTCGTAGCGAGCGGGGGTGGAAAGCGGCGTGGATCCAGCGGGGGATGGCGGTGTCATCGCGGTTCGACAGTTCGGCAGGCACAGCGAATCGGAGGTAACGGTACTTGCGACCGGTTCATCTCGGCAAGCCGCTGGCGACGGGCTGCGGCGCACGATGCGCAGGCGGCCAAGCGTTCCCAGTCCCAGAGGTCGACCGTGACGATCGCCTTCGGGCGATGGCGTCCGACAAAGCTTAACGCTTCGTCAAAGACCATTTCGAGCGAGCTGGCCGAGGGGGAAAGGAAGAGACCTTCGTGGTGGGCCGCCTCCATCCAGCCGTTGCCGTCGCGCGCCGGAATCAGGCTGATATGCCGCGCTTGGTAGGCGATCGCATGCTTGACCGAAAGGAGCGTCCATCGCCTCGCTTCGGTTTCTGCGGTCCAGGGAGGGCGCAGCATCAAGAAGACCCGCAGGTCGATGCCGGCCGCGGCGAGCTGCCGCGCGAAGCGATCGAAATCGTCGCGTGTCATCCGTTTGTTCAAACGCCGCAGCAGGCCCGGTTGAACCGATTCCAGCCCGACGGCGATCTCCAGTTGGCCCGAAAGCTGGCGGGCAAAGGAGGCGATCCGCGTGCGACCGAAGCGGGGATGGTTTTCAACGATCACGCGTTCGAAGCCGTCGCACAGCTCGGCGATCGCCGCGTAATCGCTCGGCGGGATGCTCCGCGGGTCGAAGAAGCTGCCACTGTTGTACAGTTTGATCCAGCCCGAGCGGGGACGGTTTTCCAGCGCTCGTTCGATTTGGCGAGGGATGGCACCGGGCGGGGTCGGACCGGCCAGGGTCTGTTTCCACAGGTCGCACATGGCGCAGCGCAGCGGGCATTCGGCCGCGGTCAGCAGCAGCGTGGTCACCCGGACCGGCTGGCCGCCAGGGCGGGCTTCCTGCTCGTCGACCACGGCGACAGCGTGCTGCGAATCGACCGGATGACGAGGCCCCCGCCGCGCGAGGACTTCGGCGTTGGTAGCGCGCATCACGGTTGACCGGCCGGGGCTCCCGTGGCTGGCGGCTCGTCCTGCTGCTCGTCCTGCTGCTCGTCCCGCGGCCAACCGGCAGCCGGGCTGACGGCCAGCTCCCCGGGGTCACTGAAGAGGGACTGGAACGCGATGCGATAGCTCGCCTCGGCCGGCGGGAAAAGTGCGTCGAAGGCCGGCTGGGTGACCGCCCCTTGTTGGAACCGGCGTTTCTCGAAGATCGGCATCTCGACGCCGGTCACGGCCTGGATCCCGGCGGCCACCACTTGCCCTTTCAGCTGATAAAGCCGCTCGTGATCCCAGTGGGTCAATTCGACGAAGGGGATCGCTTCGGCCACTTCGATCACATCGGGGGTAGCGTAGGGGCTGAAGCCGGCGAAACCGAAGAGCCTTGCGGGGGCGGCCGTGCGGACATGCCCGCGACTTTGTCCCCCGCTGTAGACCAGCGAATGTTTGACCGCATTGACGCCCCAGCCTTCCTGGTAAAGCATCCGGTTGCCGAGGACGCTTCGCACGGTCAGTTCCGGGTTTTCTTCGATCGGGTAATCTTTGAGGTTTTCATCGCCCCCGTCGCCGTCGATCAAGTACCGCCAGTCGGGGTAGCGTTCGCGGATCGCCCGGCAGAGCGTCAACCCCATCGTGGCGGCTTGCACATCCAGTGTCTTGTAGTCTTCGATCGCGCGGACCGCCGCCCGCCAGTCGACCTGGCTTCGCGGGACCTCGCAGATTTCCAGCAGCATCTCCAGTCCCACTTGGCGGAGGAACGTGACCGCTTGTTCCACATCTTGGCCGCGGCCCGCGACCTCTTGGCCAGGGCTCGTGACGGCCAGCGTGAAAGCCTTCAGACGCTGGGGAGCTTCGCCGCGCTCGAGCAGTAAGTGGTTCAGCAAGACGACCAAGGCCCCGCTGTCGATGCCGCCGCTGAAGAGCACGCCGATCGGGGCCCGGGGATCGAGCTGGTCGAGCCAGCCGCGACAGACCTCGGCCAGTTGCTGGATGTAGCGTTGCCCGATGGCGGCGACATTGGCCGGCAAGCGATTCCGCGGGGGGGCGAAGAAGCGGGTCAGGCCGGGGTTCGGGTCGGGGCAGCCGACCAGTTGCAGTTCCATCAGATGGTGGGCTGGCACCATGCGGGTGTAGGAAGGGTGAAACTGGTCCTGCAACCCGTCGGCGGCGAGCTGCTGGTAGATTTCATCGATCCGCTCGGCGATGATCAGGCAGGGACCCTCGGACCGCTTGGCCAAGAAGAAACGCATGGGCCGACCGATGGAGCGGGCCATCCGAACCGTCTTGCCGACCTGTTGCGCGATGGCAAATTGTCCGCCGATCTTGCGGACCTGCTCCGCTTGCCCGCTGCGGACGGCGGCAGCTGCCTCCTCGAAGGAAAGATCCAGCAACACGTTGCCGCGCGGGTCCATCAGGTCGACGACCCGTTCGATCAAGGTCGCTTGATAGTGAGGCGGTGCTGAGCGGGCGGGCTGTGACGGGGTGGAGCGATCGGACATGCGAGTGCTTGGAAGGGGAGCGAGGGAGCTGGCGCGGGGCGGCCGCGGCTGCCTGCCGGCCCAGGGATACCTGCTGCAGGGATGGTGGTTTGCGGAACGCTGCAGGAGGGGGCAGACGTAGCCGGCCCGGGCGGCCTGTTGGTTTCGCCGCAATTCTGCGGATAACCTTGGGGGCCCGTTGATACGCAACCGAATCGGCTCAATCCTGGTTCTCACTGTACCAGGATTGAGCATTTTGCGGTTTGGAGGACAATAGGGACTCTCCTTTTTTCGCGTTTGCCCTGATTCTCCCGATGTCTTCACTTCTCGACCGTCTTGATCCCAGCGTTGACCGGCGGCCGGCTGGCCGCACCGCTTGTCGGGTCTATTCCAGTCGTGACGACATTCGCGAAAGAAAGCGGCTGGCGGGGATCTAGCGACCGATACGGCTCAGAGGGACGCGCGTTCCCTTTTGGGGAATGGCCCTTTTTGGAATGGTCGGCTCCCCGAGTCGCCTCGACGGCCTCGAAGAACAGCATTTGCATCCCACCGATTGGTGGTATTGTCTCCCACCATGGCTACCACGCGATTCAGGATATCCCGCCTGTGGATCTCGAAAAGTATTTCGGACGCTGGAATCCGCCCCGCACGCACTTCATCGATGTCCTGCGTTACTGGACGGAGCATCAACCCGAGGCGGTCGCTTTCCATTTCACCGATGTGGAATCGATCTACCAGAAGGTAACGTACAAGCAGCTCTGGGATGACGCGCGAGGTCTCGCCGGCTACCTGCAGGGACAGGGGGTGGGGCACGGCACCCCTGTGCTGTTGCTGTATCCTCCTGGGATCGATTTCGTCGTGGGCTTGTTCGCTTGCCATGCGGCAGGGGCGGTGGCCGTGCCGGCCTATCCGCCGCGGCGGAATCGCCGGGCGGGTCGGGTCCGCTCGATCGCCAAAGATGCCAACGCTTCGATTGCGCTGACGGTCAAGTCGGTCGCTGAGCAGCTGAGCGGCGAAAATCGGCATGCGGATCTTGCCGGCGTCCGCGTCATCGGCACCGATGTTCCCGAAGCACGCGATCATGCGGCTTGGAAGGCGCCCCGTTTTTCCAGCGCTGACTTGGCTGTCTTGCAATACACGTCCGGTTCGACCGGCTCGCCGAAAGGGGTGATGCTGACGCACAAGAACCTGGTGACCAATTGTGAACAGATCATGTATGCCTTCGAGCCTTCGGGGACAGGAGGCGGGTTGACCTGGCTGCCTACCTATCACGACATGGGCTTGGTCGGGGGGGTGCTCAAACCGGTGTTCTACGGCCGGTGGAATGTGTTGATGAGCCCCATGACCTTTTTGCAGCGCCCTTCGCGTTGGTTGCAGGCGATCGCCGAATACAAGGTGGCGATCAGCGGCGGACCGAATTTCGCGTTCCAGTTGTGCGTCGACAAGATCACCGACGAGGAGATGGAGGGGATCGATCTTTCGGGTTGGCGGATCGCCTTCAATGGCGCCGAGCCGATTCGCTCGTCGACGATCGATGCCTTCAGCGAAAGGTTTGCCCCCTACGGCTTTCGGCGGCGGGCGTTTCTACCTTGCTATGGGATGGCGGAGACGACCCTGTTGGTCACGGGAGGACCTTCCGAAACGCGTCCGGTCACCCAACACTTCGACGGCCGCCAGCTTGACGAGGGGGTGGTCGTGCCGGTCTCGCCCGATCATGAAAACGCCCGCGAGATGATCGGTTGTGGGGCGATCGTTCCGGGCGAACGGATGGAGATCGTCGATCCCGACACGCGGCACCTCTTGATGGGCGGGCAGGTTGGCGAGATCTGGGTGCAAGGGCCCTGCGTCGGCAAGGGGTACTGGCACGCCGAGGAGAGCACGCGGGAGACCTTCCAAGCGTTTACCGCCGATGGGCAAGGTCCCTTCCTCCGCACTGGCGACCTCGGCTTCCTCTTTCAAGACCAGTTGTTCGTCAGCGGACGGCTCAAGGACATGATCATCATTCGTGGGGTGAATCGGTACCCGCAGGACATCGAACAGACGGTCGAGCAAGCGAGTGAGGCGGTCCAGGCCGGTTCGGTCGCCGCGTTTGCCATGGAGCACGAGGGACGGGAACAACTGGTGATCGTCGCCGAGACCATCCGCATGCGGGACATCGATCGCGACGCGCACCTGCAGGCGATTCGACGCGCGGTGACGATGGAGCACGAATTGCCGCCCGACGCGGTCTACCTTGTCCGCAATAGCTCGGTTCCCAAGACGAGCAGCGGGAAAATCCAACGCCACGCCTGCCTGCATGCCGCCCGCGAAGGAACTTTGCGGACGATCGCCAAATGGGTGCGGTGGGAGGAATCGGGGGTGGCCACGCAGGTCGGGGCGAGCCCGGTCATGCAGGCGGCCGGCAACGCCGCGCCGGTTGCCGAGGCTTCGGCAAATGGGGGGCGTTCCCCCGCGGTTTCCCAGCGGTTGCTCCAGCCCGAGATCTTGGAGGCAGTGAAGCATCACGTGCGGGCGATCGCCCAAGAGCGGGCCGGTGAGTTGGCGCCCGAGACGAACATCGTCCTCGATCTGGGGCTCGATAGTTTGGAACGGCTGCAGATCGCCCACGCCTTGGAGCAGGCTTTCGGCAAACGGTTCCCCGAAGAAGCGTTGCAGGAGATGGAAACGATCGCGGAAGTGGCATGGGCGATCGAAGATTACATGGGGGAGGAAGCGGTGGCGCGGGCGCGACAGCAGCAAGGTCAGCTCGCCGAAGCCGAGACGCCGGTCACGCAGACGATCATCGAAGAGGAACAGTATTCCTTCGCCAAATTCCCCGAGTTCCGTCGTCTAAAGCAGACGATGGCGCAAATGCTGATGACCGGGGTGCCGAACCCTTATTTCTCCGTTCACGAGTCGGTCGTTCGCGACACGACCGTGATCGAAGGGCGCGAACTGGTCAGCTTTGCCAGCTACAACTA
>CAYNVI010000330.1:0-5822 GCA_964400585.1 uncultured Pirellulaceae bacterium
TGGAAGAGTTCCAGATCGAACCGCTTAGTGAAGAGGAATTTGAAGAAGTCGAGGAACTGAGCGAACCGCTGGTCGAGACGGCCGAGCCGATGGAACAACTCGAGCCGATCGAAACCGAGACCCCGCTGGAGATGAACACGTCGCCGATCAGCGTCGTCGACATGGTCAGCGAGATGGCGCCGCCTTCGGATCTGATGCAGAGCCTCAGCGCGATGACCACCAGCGAGTTGGGCAGTCGCAACGAGGACATGAAGAAGAAGATGCTGCGGCAGTATGGCGGGAATGCCTCCAGCGAAGCGGCGGTCACGCGGGCCTTGAAATGGCTGGAACGCCATCAATTGCCCAACGGGGGTTGGACCTTCGCCCATCAGGCGGTCTGTCGCGAGCCGACGTGTGACCACAACGGCAACAAAGTCAAGGATGTCACGGGAGCGACCGCCTTGGCCCTCCTGCCGTTCCTCGGCGCCGGCCAGACGCATCTCGCCGGGCAATACAAAAACACGGTGCGGCGAGGCTTGCTGTTCCTCGTCGCCCGCGGGCGGCCGACGAAAGCGGGAGGGATGAACGCGATCGATTTCAGCAAGCCGGGGGGGAACATGTACTCGCACGGGCTGTCCGCCATCGTGTTGTGCGAAGCCTACGCGATGACCGAAGACCCTTCGCTGGCCGCCCCCGCGCAAGGCGCGATCAACTTCATCATGGCCGCCCAAGGGCCGCGGGGTGGCTGGCGTTATAACCCCGGGCAAGAAGGCGACACCTCGGCCGCCGGTTGGCAGATCATGGCCTTGAAGAGCGGTTATATGGGGCACCTGACGATCCACCCGGCGGTCATCCGCGGCTCGACCCAGTTCCTCGACTTTGTCCAATCCGACGGCGGGGCGATGTACGGCTACACCGGCCCGACCACCAAAATGCGGCCCGGCACGACCGCCGTCGGCCTGCTCTGCCGGATGTACCTCGGTTGGGGCAAAACCCACGACGGGATCAAGAAAGGCGTGCAGCATCTGATGAAGCACGGCGTTTCCAAAACGGACGTCTATTACAACTACTACGCGGCCCAGGTGCTCCGCCACTACGGCGGGGCCGATTGGGACAAGTTCAACACGCAGATGCGTGATTTCCTTGTTTCTACCCAGGTCGAATCGGGACCTGCCGGAGGAAGTTGGATCATCGGCGGTTCGGGGCACGCCAACGAGGCGGGAGGCCGGCTTTACATGACGGCGATGGCGACGATGATTTTGGAAGTCTATTACCGGCACATGCCGCTCTATAACGACACGGCCGCCGAAGACGACTTCCCCTTGTAGGCTTGCTGGCCGATGCTCGACGAGACGATTTGCGCGATCGCGTCCCCCGCGGGCGGCGCCCTCCGCGGGATCATCCGGCTCAGCGGTGCCGAGGCGATCCCGATCCTCGCACGCTGCTTGGGGGAGCCGACCGATCGTCCCGAGGCGGCGGCCTGGGCAGGCCGCCAGCCCCTTCGGCGGCAGGCAAATATCGACCTGGCAGCCCCGCTGGGACGCGTCCCCGTGGCGGCGCTGACTTGGCCGACGAGCGGCAGCTACACCGGACAGCCTGCCGCCGAATTGCATCTGCCGGGGGCGATGCCGATCCTTGCCGCGGCGATCGAACGCTTGGTCGCCGCCGGCGCACGGCCGGCGCGGCCGGGTGAATTCACCCTCCGCGCCTTCCTGGCCGGGCGGCTCGATCTGACCCAAGCCGAAGCGGTCCTCGGCGTGATCGATGCCGAAGATCCGGCCGCCCTGCAAACCGCCCTCGACCAGTTGGCGGGCGGGCTCGGCAAGCCGCTACAGCTGCTCCGCAGCCGCTTGCTCGATCTGCTCTCGCATGTCGAAGCGGGACTCGATTTCGTCGATGAAGACATCGAATTCATCGAAGATGCGGCCCTGCTGGAAGCGCTTCGCCAGGTCGCCCGCCCGCTGGCGGCGATCGCCGATCAACTCCGGCATCGAGACCGCAGCGCCGCCTTGCCGCTGGTGATCCTCCGCGGTAGACCGAATGCCGGCAAGAGCCGGCTGCTGAACGCCCTGTGCCTCCAGGAAACGGCGATCGTAGCCGATCAAGCCGGGACGACCCGCGACCCGATCGATTCGCTGGCGCAATGCGGATCGCGGACCGTCCGCTTGACCGATACCGCGGGCATCGAAACCGCCGCGAACGCCATCGGTCAAGCCGCTCAGGACTTGGGCGCGTTGCTGGAACGCCAAGCCGATCTTCGCCTCTGGTGCATCGACCTGTCGCAACCGCCCGCCGGGCAAGCTGCCGAACTCGCGGCGCTCCGCGCCGCCGCTACCTCGACCGCCGCGTTGCCGACCTTGATCGTCGGCACCAAAGCCGACCTGCGACAAGCCGATTGGAAAGAGGCCGATCTGAGTGAGGCCGACGTAGCGGCCGCCGAGCTGGTAACGCAAAGCCCGGCCGCGGATTCCGCTTGGCCGGCCGGGGAAACGGTGCTGGTGACCAGCAGCCTGACGCGGGAAGGTCTGGACCGCTTATCGGCGGCGATCGCCGAAGCGTTGGAGCAGCACGATCGCGAAGAGACCCGCGGGGTTGCCGGGACCGCGGCACGTTGCCAGGTATCGTTGCAAGCGGCGCAGGCCAGCCTGCAGGAGGCGATCATGCTGGTCGAGGCAGGAGGCGATCACGATCTGGCGGCAGCCGAAATGCGGCTCGCCCTCAGTGCGCTCGGCGAAGTGACCGGCGAGATCTACACCGACGACATCCTCGACCGCATCTTCAGCCGGTTTTGCATCGGCAAATGAGCCGGCAATGAGCGCGGCCGGGACGCCCCGCTTTAACCGGCCGGCCGCGCTCGCCCAGGGGGCAGCGCAAAGGACCGGCACAGCGATTGCACCCGCTGACATGACGTTGGATTTCCCGGTTGTTGCCGGGCCTCGCCCGGAGGAGTCTCCCTTCTGTTCGCTTGCTAAGGATTCGTGATGTCTCGTTCGACACGATTTCCCTGCTGCCTTGGTCTCGGCCTCGCCTTCCTGGCGGCTGTCCCGGCTGCCGCCCAAACCGTCCCCGTCTTGGCCCCGCCGGTGGTGCCCGTGGCCCCGCCGGTGACGGCCGCCCGGCCGGTCGTCCCGGCCGTCCCGCCGGCCGTGCCTGTGGCGCCTCCGATCACAGCTGCCCGGCCCGTTGTCCCTGCCGCGCCCGTGGCGCCAAGGGTGAGAGCTGCCCGCCCCGTGGTCCCTGCCGTGCCGGTGGCGCCTCCGGTGAGGGCTGCTCGGCCGGTCGTTCCTGCTGCGCCCCCGGTCGTGCCGGTGGCGCCCAGGGTGAGGGCTGCCCGCCCCGTCGTCCCTGCGGCTCCGCCGGTTTTGCCCGTAGCGCCCCCAGTGACGGCTGCGCGACCTGTCGTCCCGGCGCCGGCCGCCGTCCCCGTGACGCGTCCCGCGGTGATCCGTACAAAGGTGTATATTCCGGGTCAGCCGATCCGCAATTTTTTCAAAGCGATCACCCCGTAAGCAGGTCAGCATCCATCATATAACGGCTATTTGAGTGCAGCTAAATGAGGTAACAATCACGTCCCCTCTCCCCCCTGAGAAACGACCGCAACACTTTGCCAGGTGGAAAGCCAACGGAGGTCGTTTCTCAAGGGGGGAGAGGGGGCTTGATCCCTGTCGCTTAAATAACATCTGTCCTTTATGCGGTTACAGCCAAAGATACGTTCCGACCTGCGTAGCGGCGAAACAGCCGTTCGGCGCGCGGCTGCCCCCCTCCCGCCTGGCCGGTGGCTGATCGCTTGCGTTTTCCCCGCATCGCTCCCCGCCGGGAACCGAAGCCATGAGTGAAACCCACCCCGTCCAGCGATTCCTGTTGGTGTTGAACGCCTTTGGCTGGCTGGCCGTGCTGGTAGGGGGTGCGTTTCTGTTTGTTTCCGACGCCTCCCCCTGGAATGTCGGATTCCGCGACCCAGCGGCATCGCCGGCGGTCGAGACGCCGCGCTCGCGTGACGGTCATCCGCCGGCTCCGCTCGCCGTCCGTCCTACCGCCGAGCGCCGCGGGGGTGCTTATCCCGCGCCAGCCGCTGAAGACGCGCCAGCCGTCTCGATCGAACCGTCGCCTCGCGGTACGGGCCTCGCGGACGAAGGGGGGAAGTCCGCGCTCACGCCCCCCGAGCAAACGGCCACCGCCGGTTCTCCTTTGCTGGAACAGCAGGCGACGCTGGCCGAAGATGAACGGGCGACGATCGATCTGTTCAAGCTGGCCTCCCCCTCGGTCGTCCATATCACCACGCATCAGGTGGCCCGCGACTTTTTCTCGATGAACATGCGGAAGGCTCCCCGCGGTAGTGGCAGCGGTTTCGTCTGGGACCAACAAGGCCACATCGTGACCAACTTCCACGTGATCCGCGACGCCGACGTTGCCTACGTCGCCTTCAACGACCAATCGAGCTTCCCGGCCAAGTTGGTCGGGGCGGCTCCCGAAAAAGACCTTGCCGTCTTGAAGGTCGACGCGCCCGACAAAACCCTGCGGCCGCTGCCGCTGGGGACCTCGAACGATTTGGAAGTCGGCCGCAAGTCCTTTGCCATCGGCAATCCCTTCGGGCTTGACCATACCCTGACCACCGGCGTCGTCAGCGCCCTGGGCCGCGAGATCGATTCGGCCACGGGACTGCCGATCAAAGATGTCATCCAGACCGATGCGGCGATCAATCCGGGCAACAGCGGCGGGCCGCTGCTAGACCGCAGTGGACGCTTGATCGGCGTCAACACCGCGATCTTTAGTCCGTCGGGAACCTACGCGGGGATCGGCTTTGCCATCCCGGTCGATACGGTCCGCTGGGTCGTTCCCGAATTGATCGAACATGGCCAAGTCATCCGGCCCGGGCTGGCGCTGACGCTCGCTTCGGATGCGATTGCCGAGCGGTTTGATCTTCCCGGGGTTTTGATCCTGGACGTCGCCGAAAACAGTTCTGCCGAGCGGGCCGGACTTCGCTCGACCCGCCGTAGCCGGTCGGGAGAGATTATCCTGGGCGACATCATCACCGCCTTGGGGGAGTACCCGATCACCTCGACCAACGATCTCCTCCTCGCCTTCGAAAAATTCCAAGCGGGAGACCGTCCCACGCTGACGATCCTCCGCGATGGCGAGGAATTGCAAGTGCCCGCCGAGTTGGAAACCATCGAGTAACGGTTCGATTACTTTTTTTCAGTCCCCCCACCCCCATCCGGTCGCGCGAACAACGTTGCCATCCTGTACAACGTGACCGCGAACGGGTTGCAGAGCCCGCCTCACCGTGCGAACGCTGCGGCGTCGGGTGGGGTTCGGAGGACGCGCTGGCCAGTTGATGGCGCATCGCGTTAACGTAGCGCGTTGTGGGGATGGAGATTGCGGCAGGAAGCCCACATGCCGGTAAGGGAAACGTTTTGAAGACGAAAAAGATGGCGCGGCGGCCGGAACGGCAAGAGGCTGATGATCCGCTGCCGCCCAACGCGGCACTCGAGGGCCGCTTGATCGGTGGATTCGGCTTGGGAGCGTTGCTCGGACAGGGCGGGATGTCGCGGGTTTATCGGGCGATCCGTGAAAGTGACGGGATGCCGGCGGCAGTGAAATTGTTGGCGACGGGTACCGCTGACGATGCGACCTCCCACCAGCGATTTCACCGCGAAGCGGAAGCGATCCGCGGGCTCGATCACCCGCACATCGTGCCGCTGCTCGATTATGGCACCGACGAGGGCATACCTTTCCTCGCGTTGCAACTGATCGAGGGGAAGACGTTTGCCGAAATCGCCAGGGAGCAGGACGGTTCGACCGAGAAACCGCAGCCCGACCGCCTGGCAGCGACGGTCGCTGTG
>CAYNVI010000331.1:0-5805 GCA_964400585.1 uncultured Pirellulaceae bacterium
CGCAGACCGCGCCTTCACTCTCCTCGGCCAAGCCCGCCTCCTGCAACGACGCGACCACCTTCGGCAGCATCGAATGGTAGAAGCTTTCCCCCAAGGTGTAATCGAATTCCACCTCGAGCAACCGGTAAATGCGGTCGATTTCGGTCTGACAAAACGGCAAGAAGCGATCCCATAATCGCTTGTTTTCAGGATCGTCCTCGTGCAGCTTGACCGTCTCGGCCAGGACGTCGGTGGGAATCGTCCGATGCTGGTCGGCCAGCGCGGCGAGCTGCGGATCGTCTCTGACCTGCGCGATCTTGGCTTGGATCGAGGCGACGTGCTTCTGGGCCGCCGCCGCTTTGGCTTTCAGCTTGCGGAGGTTTTTCTCGAAGCGTTTCCGATCCCCAGGAGGGATCGCCTCGGCGCTGGCCTCGGCCTGTTGCCATTCCTCTTCGGCCTCCTCGGCCGCACGCTTCGCCGCCTCCTGGGAAGCCCGCGCCTGATGGTAGTCGATCAACTGATTGACGAGGCGATAGAGCCGGGACAGTTCGGCGACCGGCGCGGTTTCAAACGCCGCCTCGTCGACGAAGTGCTTGTACCCGTAGATGATCATCCCGAACTGCGTTCCCCAATCGCCCAGATGGTTGTCGGTGATCACCTCGTGGCCGAGGAAGCGGAACACGCGCGCCAAGGCATCGCCGATGACCGTCGACCGGATGTGTCCGACGTGCATCGGCTTGGCGACATTGGGAGAGGAAAAATCGATCACCAGCCGCCGCGGCGCCCGCGGCTGTTCCACGCCCAATTGAGGATCGGCCAACACCGCCTCGGTCGCCTGCGAGATCCAAGCCGATTTGAGCCGCAGGTTGATGAACCCCGGCCCCGCGATTTCCGGGGGCTCGCAAAGGTCATCGACTTGCAAGACCGCCACGATCTCGGCGGCGATGTCGCGGGGAGACCGCTTCAGCTGCTTGGCCAGCGGCATCGCACAATTCGCCTGGTAGTCGCCAAACTGGGGGTCGGAGGTGGGCCGCACCATCCCGATCAAGGGGGCGACATCGGTCGCCAAACCTTGCAGCGCGGCGGCGAACCGTTGCTGCAGAAGGGCGTGGATTTGGGTGTTCATAGCAGTCCGTACGTGGGGGTGCGTACGTGGAGGTGCGTACGTGCTGGTGCGGAGGTGGCGGCGCGATTTCAGTCGACGTGGCGATCAGTCGACGTGGCGAGAAGTGTCGGTCAGCCCGAACTCTTCCAGCGGGACCGTTTGTCCGTCGGCCCACAGCGATTCCAGGTCGTAGTAGGCCCGCGTCTCTTCGTCGAATAGATGCACCACGATGCTGCCGTAATCGAGCACGATCCAGCGGCTCTCGTCGTATCCCTCGATCCCCATCCGCTGATCACCCAGCTGTTTTTCGAGGACGTCGTCAATCTCCTCGCTGATGGCGTGGAGCTGCCGGCGGCTCGTCCCGCTGGCGATCACGAAGTAATCGAACATGGCGGTCTGCTGGCTGACATCGAGGATCAACAGGTTGCGACCCCGGTTGTCGAGGATCACCTGGGCGGCGGCCGCAGCCAGCTTGCGGCTCAGATCGAGACCCGCAGGACGGTGGAATTTCTTGGACTCTTGTTCTTCGCTCACGTCAACAGCGGCCAAACCGCGCTTTTTAGGTGGGGACTTGCAATCGCAGGAGCCAGTGATTCTAACGGTTCCGCGTCGTCTGTCACGGCGCCCGCCGCTCAGCCCGCGCTTCGGCCGGACCGCGGTGTCGGCGGGCCAGGCCCCACGCTGGCGTCGGGTCCGTTCCCCACGCCATACTGTTTCTTTGATTTGATCGCAACGAGGTACCGCATGGCCGATTGGATTGAAGCGGGACAAAAAGCCCCCGCATTCACTTTGCAGGACGACTCCGGCAAAAAAGTCAAGTTGGCGGACCTCCAAGGGTCCCCCGTGGTCCTCTACTTCTATCCCCGCGACGACACGCCGGGCTGCACGCGAGAAGCCTGTGCGTTCCGGGACCGCAGCGAGGAGATCCAGCAACTCGGCGCCCACGTCCTGGGAGTCAGCCCCGATACGGTGGAGAGCCACCAGAAGTTCCGCGACAAGTACACCCTCAACTTCCCCTTGCTGGCCGACCCCCAGCACACGGTCGCCGAAAAATATGGGGCGTGGCGGGAAAAGAATCTGTACGGCAAGAAGTCGATGGGGATCCAACGATCGACCTTCCTGATCGACGCCCACGGAAAGGTGGCCAAAGTCTGGAAGCGGGTCCGCGTCGATGGACACGATCAAGCGGTCATCGACGCGATCGAGGCGCTCGAGTCACCCGCGTAGCGCCCCTTGCTGGTAGCGCCCCTTGCTGGTAGCGTCCCTCGCTGGACCGCGCTGCTGGAGATCCGCCGGCCGGGACGCCGCCGGCTTTTTCGGTCTTTCAAACTGCGGCGCTGTCCTGCCGCTAACGCCGAACCGGCTCGATCAAGGCGTCAATCTGCTGCCGAACCGCTTGACGTGCCGTTTCGTCGCCGGCGGGAAACCCCAGCGATTCGACCGCGAAGGCCACCTTCGGATGCGTCCGAGCGAAACGGAAACCGAGCTCTGCGAGCGAGGCGTCATGGATCTGAGCGAGCGTGGCCATCGCCACATCGCTGATCCGCGTTTCGATCCGTTCGCCATTCTCGGCGATCGCGGCCACGCCATCGCCGGCCGGACGTTGATCGTCGAGCAGATGGACGATCAGCGGCGTATCTTTCGGTTGAGCAAAGCGGGCGGCGGCCTGCAGCGCCATTTGCAAGATGGCGGGGTTGTCGGTTTCGTGGAGCGTCCGCAAGGCCAGAGCGCCTCCCGCTGCGAGGTCGTTCTGCATGCTCAGCCAGAGGACTTCCTGGCGGTGTTCGGGCAGCGAGCGGCGAATCCAGGCACTCAATAATTCATCAAAGCGGGGGGCGAGCGGCGCCTGCTTGCGAATCTCGGTGACGCTCGCCTTTTGGACCAGTGAAAGGAGCGTCCGCTCGACCGGCAGGCTGACCGGCACCGCCGGGTCGGCAGCGACCAACAGCAGGGCGACCGCATCGGCGGGATCGGGCAAGATCCGCGCCTGCATCATTTTGGCGACGATGGCGTCCGCCGCTTGATCGCCCTCGGCGGCGCGGTCACGAGGCGTCCCTCCGTAGGCGGCCGCCAACGCCGGATAATCCCGACTGATTTCGATATAGAGTTCCCGCGCGGCGGAATGATCGCCCAGCAGGGGAGCGACGGCGGGCCAGCCCGGCATCAGATCCCCGGGCGACTCGCTGGCCAGGAACCGCGCGGCCCGGCTCTCGAAATCGTGACGGGCGACGCGGCGGTAGAGGACTTGGGATCGCAAGCGAATTTCCAGATCAGGATGCGACTCGGCCGCTTCCTGCAGGGCGGGCAGCATCCCCGCCCCGGCGTCCATCACGTCGGCGGCCGCGTGTTCGCGGTCGGCAAATGCCGGGGCCCCCAGCGCCTCGATCATCGCCTCCGGGTCGGCCGGCAAGCGGTCCGTCTCCGTCGCTGATTCGGCCGTCCCCGTCTCAGCCGGCGAGGCGGCTGGCGGCGTGGGCGTTTGGGCCTCCACAGGCGAGGCGGGCATCCCCGCCATCAGCAGCGCCGCGACCGGTAGCCAGCCCCCAACCACCCGGCCGCGGCATACCGGGGGGCAGCGAAGTCGTCCTGCACCGACAATCTTTTTCGCTCGCAGAGGCTGTTTTCCCGGCGCTTGCCTTGCCGGCTGGGGGGCCGCTGTCGATTGTCGCATCTACGGACTCTTCGGGAACACGAACGCTCAGGGGGTCGATACGTATCTCAATGATTAGCCAAAGACCGGTTTCGGGAAAGTGAATGAATCCGAAATCCTTCCCGTTGCTGGTCCAGGAACTAGCTAGTAGAGTTAAAAGCGTACAGGGATTTGCGGCCGCTTGCAGCCTTTACTGCTAAAAAGCCAAACCCGTCCCGTCGCGAACCCAGCGGTTCGCTCGGAAGACCGAGGACGGGAGGTGGCCTGCCGAAAATCCCACGCAGCAACCGCAGCGCAACGGGGAATCATGGCCACGAATACTTCGACCCACCGCTCCAGCGACGGCACACCGCAAGCCTCTTCGCCTGCTTCGCGGCGGCAAGTCGCGAGCCTGGCGGCCCCTTCCGATCCGCCGACGACTCCGGCCAAAGGGCCGCTTGCCCCTGCCACCCCGCCGGGACGCCCGGCCCGTGGGATGTCGACCGTCAGCGTGCACGCCGGCGAGGCTCGCCAGAAGCCGGGTGATTCGATCACCGATCCGATTTTCTGTGCCTCGACCTTCACCTTCCGGAACACGGACGATCTGCTCGAATTCGTCGAAGGGCGGTCGGAACGCGAGGAGTACGGGCGTTACGGCAATCCCAACGAAAAGAGCGTCGAAGGCAAACTGGCGATGCTGGACGCTGCCGAAGCGGCGGTGGTCTACAGTTCGGGGATGGCCGCTATCGTCGGGTTGCTGATGGCGAAGTTGAACGCCGGCGATGAAATTGTCTTCTTCGACCAATGTTATCACCGCAGTCGAGAATTCTGCGCCAAACATCTGGCGCGGTTTGGCGTGGTCACCCGTCAGGTACCGACCGGCGATTACGAGGCGATGGAAGCGGCGATCAACCCGCGGACGAAAATGCTGGTCAGCGAATCGCCGACCAATCCACACCTGACGACGATCGACCTGGAACAGTTCGTCGCGATCGGCAAGGCGCACGAAGTCGAGACCTTGATCGACGCCACCCTGGCGACGCCGTACAACGTGCGTCCGCTCGAATGGGGCGTCGATTACGTCCTGCACTCCGCCACCAAGTACATGGGCGGCCACAACGACCTGCTGGCCGGCGCCATCTGCGGCTCTCAAGAAAAACTCGAATCGGTTCGCGGCCTGCGGGGGATCTTGGGGGGCGTCAACTCGCCGCACAATCTGTACTTGCTGGAACGGGGTCTCAAGACCTTCGAACTGCGGATGCAGCGGCACAACGAAAACGGACAACGGCTCGCCGAGTTCCTGGACGGGCACCCTCGGATCGAAAAAGTCTTCTATCCCGGCCTGGCTTCCCACCCGTCGCACGAAGTCGCCAAATCCCAGATGCTGGGTTTTGGCGGACTGATCACCTTCCTGGTGAAGGATGCGGATTGGAAAGAAACCGCGCGGGTCGTCGATGCGGCCCAAATCCCGCGGATCGCTCCTAGCCTGGGCGGCGTGGAATCGCTGATCGAACAGCCCCTGGTGATGAGTTACTTCAGCTATTCGCCGGAAGAGCGTGCCCGCTTCGGCATCGCGGACAACATGATCCGGATGTCGTGCGGGATCGAAAACAGCGACGATTTGATCGCCGATCTGGAACAGGCGTTGGACGCATGAGCGACGCTTCCCAGCGGCCCGAGGAAAAAACGCACGACGATTCCGCCGCGACTCGGTTCCGCACGCGGGCGATTCACGTCGGCAACGAAATCGATCCGCAAACCGGCGCGGTCGTCCCCCCGATCTACCTGGCCAGCACCTTCCGGCAGCCCGGAGCCGGCAAGTGGGGCGAGTTCGACTATTCAAGGAGTGGCAACCCGACCCGGGCGGCCCTGGAGCGGACGGTCGCGTCGCTGGAGAACGGTTGCGGGGCGCTGGCATTTTCCAGCGGGATGGCGGCGATTCATGCCGTCACGATGCTGCTGGAATCGGGGCAGCACGTCGTCGCAGGTTGCGATCTGTATGGGGGAGCCTATCGGTTGCTGCACCAAATTTGCAACCGTGCCGGGATCGGAAGAGCGTCGTGTAGGGAAAGAGTGTGTCAGTACGTGTAGA
>CAYNVI010000332.1:0-3740 GCA_964400585.1 uncultured Pirellulaceae bacterium
CCTGCAACAGGAACTCACCGATCGCGGAAAAGACAAAGGCGGCGATCGCTTGGTCCGATTCGAGACGCCCGCCGTCAGCGGTCAGCGGCGTGTAGCGGTAGCGATTTTCCAGTGGGGCGCCCGAAACGGTCAGGTCGTCGGCCCCGTTCCCCAGAATCTCAACCGTTTCGGCGTTGGTGTAGCGGACCTTGCCGAGGGATCCCTGGGTGATCTCGGACAGGTAAGCATCGAGTTCGACATCCGCGGTGTTGGCAACGTACCGCAACAGGTCGTTGCCGAGTGCCGTGTTGATATCGATTTCGATCCCCTGTCCCGGCGTGACGGTCACCACATCGTCGGCGGTGCCGATTTCAAAGGTAAAACGATCGGGAGCCAGCGGATCGACATCGTGGGTGAACGTCGTTTCTTGATCGCCAAAGGCGAGCGTTGTGATTCCCGCCCCCCCGACCACGGAAGCGGAACTGTTGACGCCGGGCAGGGCATCGGATGAGGCGCTCAGCGTGTCGACTCCGTTCTTCGTATTGAAGTCGCGCGATTCGATGCTTTGATACGAGACCGGGGAATAGACCACCGCCGATTCAGGCGTGCCTTCCTGGGTGATCAATTGGAAGCTGCCGTTGTTCCCCACCGCGGGGTCGAAGAGAACCGTATCGTTCGTGTCGTCCGCAGGCGCAAGTACCTGCAACGCATCGTTACCGCCGAGTCCGAGGAACGCGACGTCAGAGAAACCGAAGAAGTCGAGCGTGAGGTTCTCGCCACCCAGGTCATAGGTCGCCTGACCAGCGGTCGCGGCAGCCACGCTGGGCGTGTAGCCGAACAGGTCCGCCCCGCCCGCGCCAGCGACATCGGGCGTCCCCTCGAAACGGACCGTATTCGTCCCGGCCGGTCCGCCACCGGTGATCGTAAATTCGCCGAATTCGGAGATTCCGTTCGGGGCGATGGAGATCGTGTCATCCCCTTGCTCGCCGGCGATCGTGACGGTACTCAACGCGAGGGGTGTGCGTTCAAAGCCCCGCAGCGAGATGGTGACTTGACCGTCGTTGGCAAAGGTCGCCGCGCCATTGCCCGTTCCCCGAAACCGGATATCGTTTGCTTCATCCGTGCCGCTGACCGTGACGTCGCCGGGCTGTCCCGCTGCGTCGAACACGAGCCCTCCTTCGACCCCTGCGAACTGCACGGACTGGGAGTCCATTTGCAGCGTCGCTTGGGTACCGTCCGGGAAAACCGGGGCGACGAAGTTCGGGCGGTTTGCCTGAGAAATCAATTCCAAGACGTCGGTGCCATCTCCCCCTTCGACCAGGATGCTGGCGATCTTCTCGTTGCCGGGCGTGATAAGGTCATCGTAGGTATTCCCCTCGATGATCACCGTATCGTCGCCACCCCCGGCATCGATCTGGATCTGTTCGACGTTGATCAGTTCCTGAAACGTGGTAGTGGCGAGCACAACATTGGCAGCCCCGTCGTTTCCTTTGACCGTTTCGCGGAGCACCACCGGCCCCCCGTCGACCTCCAGGCCGCTGCCGTCGGGGACCAGTTTGGGCTGATCGAGAGCAGGCGTCGGGCCCGTGAATTCGACGGTCCAGGGGCCCTTTTGAGGTCCAAAGACGCGCACATTCCCAGGTCCGATCGAGGGTAACCCTTCGAGGGCAGTTTGCACTTCGCCACGCGTCGCATCGAAGTCCAAAGCCGGGGTGGTGTCTCCATTGAACGAGAGCGTAAAGTCGCCGCCCGTGACTCCAAAGGGCAAAGCCACCCGTTGCAATTCGTTGGTGGGGCTGGCGGCCTGGGTCTGCTGGATCGTCGGAGGTGTGGGATTGGCCGGCAGCCCGGTCCGGATCAAGCCCGGAGTGATGACCGTGCCCGCACTGTCGACGACGTCGGAGGTGTCGACGGTGATCGACGGGCGATTTTCGGTCCGCAAGTCTCCGATAAATTCGACCGTCCAGCCGTTCGGGGAGCTGCTCACCGCCACGTTGCCCGCCCCCACGCTCGGCAGCGCCTCCAGTTCGGCTTGCACGGTGGCAGCGGTCGCCGGAAAGCTGATCCGGGGAGTGGTGTCGCCGTTGAAGGTCAGCGAAAAAGTCCCACTCGAGTCGGGTGTGGGGGAAAGTGTGATCCGCTGGATTTCGTTGATGTCGGGGCTCGAGGCGGAACGCGACTCCACGATCGACAGGGACAACGCGCCGGCCAGATTTTGCGAGACGGTCGTCAGCGAGGGATGGTCAAGCTTGGCCAACGCGCCGCGGAATTCCACCGACCAGGGGCCGCCGGCCGTGCCCGTCACGCCGACGTTGTCGGCGCCGATCGTGGAGAGCGCTTCGAGGGCCGCTTGCACCTCAGCGGCGGTCGCATCAAAGGGGAGCGGGGGCGTGCTCTGGCCCTGGAAGCCCAATTGGAAATCGCCGCCGGTGGTCGTCACCGAAGGAGCCAACGTCTGGATTTCGTTGGTCCCCGGAATCGCATCCTGCACTTCGGACGTGTTTCCGCTCAGACGGCTCGTGTCCGCGACGAATAGCGCGTCGATATCGGTAGCGGCCAGGCCTCCTTCGAAGGTGATCTCGTAGGGGCCTCCGGCAAGACCGGTCACCGAGACGTCGGCCAGACCTGCCGCGGCCAGCGCCGCGTCGACAGCGGACCCGTCCGCATCGAACGCGAGCGGACCCGTCTCGATCAGCCCGGTTTGAGTGCTATCGAGGCGCAACGTGAACGTCCCGCCGGTCACCGGTCCCGAGGGCGACAGCGCAACCGTTTGGACCTCGTCGTTGGGAGCCCCTGGCGTGGTCTCCACGGTGGTTGGGTTGAAGGTCACAAAGCCGCTATCGAGATCGGCCCCGTTCAGCAGGATCAGCACCTGATCCTGGGCCGCAAAATCGGCGACATATTCGACTTCCCACGGCCCGCCGACCGGGCCAGTTACCGAGACATTGCCGGCACCGACCGAGGTCAAGGCTTCCAGCGCCGTTTGGATTTCGCCCGCCGTCGCATCATGGAACAGCGGACCGGTGGTCCGGGCGAATGACCCATTGTCAAAAGTCAGCGTAAAGGTCCCGTCGGTGGCTCCGTTGGTCGTGATCGAGTGGATCTCGTTGGTTCCACTTCCCTGGACCAGTTCGTTCACGTCCAGCGTCACCCCCCCGCGGAGGTCGTCGTTGATCGCGACCAGGATTGGTTGATCGCGACCTCGGAAGTCGTTGGTGAAATCGATATCCCAGGGGCCGCCGGTGTCGCCCGAGACGACGATGTTCCCTGGGTTGCCGACGCTGCTCAGGGCATGCAGGGCTGACTGGACCTGCGAGACCGTGGCATCGAACGGGATCGGCGCCGTGGTGTCACCGTCGAATCCAAGGCGGAAACTTCCCCCGGTGACGCCCGCCGGGACCGTGATCCGCTGCTGTTCGTTGATCGCCCGGACCGCCTGCTGGGTGACTTGGACGTCGGCCGCGATCCGTTGTTCCAGAGCCGTGCCGTCGACACCGAGCAGCGTCTGGTTTGTTCCGCCGAAGGAACCTTGGAACTCGACCATCCACGGGCCGCCGGGCTGCCCGACGACGTCGACATCCCCGGCGGGGATCGAGGTTAAATCGTTCAGCTGTTGCAGCAGTTCGGTGGCCGGCGCGTCAAACGGGATCGGCTGCGTGGCGGCCCCGCCGAAGGAGAGCGTGAATTCACCCCCGCTGGTCAGGGGAGGAAGTGTCACCGTCTGCTCCTGGTTCACCCCTTGCGTGGCATCGGCTTCGCGG
>CAYNVI010000332.1:3750-5780 GCA_964400585.1 uncultured Pirellulaceae bacterium
TCGCGGATGGTCGAGACGGTCATCGTCCCGCCCTCGACTTCCAAACCGCTCCCGTTGCCGACCAGCAGTGCCACATCTTGATTGCTGAAGTTGCCTCCAAAGGTGACCGTGTAGGGTCCGCCGACGCCGCCCGAAACGGCCACATCTCCCGGATCCAAGGCGTTCAATCCCAACAGCGCGGATTCGATATCCCCGGCGTTTCCGGGCGCGGTGATCGGCGCGGTCGTCTCGCCAGCGAATGTCAAGGTAAAATCACCGCCGGTGACGCCGGGGGGAAGCTCGATCACCTGTTGCTCATCGGCGGTCTGGCCCGCGTTGGGATTGGGGGCTTCGAGGCTGACCTGTTCCAGCTTGCCGTCCGAGGTGCGCAAGCGGATCGTGTCGTTGCCGTCGGAGCCGAGAATCGAAACGATGTCGTTACCGTTCCCTCCGTCGACAAAATAGTCGGGTACGTCGACCGCCAGATTCAAGATGATCGTATCGCGACCATCCTCCCCGAAGATGCGGATCGGGGCATCGCCGCCGCCGGCGCGGATCGTATCACTGCCACTTCCCGCAAAGATGGTTTGCCCGACCCCTCGCAGCGTCCTCAAATCGATGTTGTCGGGGCCGTCGAGGGTGGAGACGACGACACTCTCGGTCGTGAAGGTGCTGGTCAAGCCTTCGATCAGGCTTTGGCCGAGGGAGAGCAATTCGGTGGGAATGTTGGGCAGCGGATTCAAATTGTCCGCCAACCCCTGGAGCAGCGATTCGCTGAAATCGCTGACGTCGTCGCAGTTGGGATTGACGAACGGAATCGCGTCGATCGCTTTGCAGGCGGTGTGGACGACGTCGCCGACGACGGAGACGATCGGACCGACCGCGGTATTGATCGCATCCTGCAAGAACTCCACGCCCTCGCCCAAGAAGCTGACGATCTCGCCCAGTCCGAAGTCCAACCCCGCCCCCAGCACATTCGTCATCTCGGAAAGCACCCCATCGGGACCGCCGATCCCCGGGATCACATCCAGGATCGAAGTGGCATTGGGGACGATTGCCGTCGCATCCGGCAGGTTGATCACATCCCCGACTTCCACCGTGACTTCGACGACGAAAGAAAAACCGACTCCCAGGTCGTTCAGCACTTCAGGATTGAAAGCCAAGGGAACCGGGATCACGGGGACCTCATCATTCCCCTCATTGATCACGTAAAAGAAGTCGCCGAACTGTTGGGAGATCGTGACGTCGTTCGATTCGCCGGCATAAGCCTGGTAGGTCAGCGTCTCGCCGCTGCCTTCCGTGGCGAGGCGCTGCTGGGCCTGCTGCGGCAAGATCTGGTCGATTTCGACAAATCCATCCAGGAAATCGGCTAAGGCGGAATAGGCGCCCGCCGAGGCGGCGGTGACCACCGCCGCCAGCATCCGGCGATCCTCCAGCCGTTCTCCACGCACCGGGAACGTCTTCCGGGAACGGAGGCTGCCACGACGCTTCTGCGAACGACCCTTGCCCCACGCCAAACGGTTTTTCATCACGCACTCCCAAGGTATCCACATCGCGACTCGCCTGTCGGACGGCCAAGACCGAGTGGTTCATGCTTTACGGTAGTTGGGGAAATAAGGAACACAAGGAGGCTGTGAGCTTTGTGGCATCTAGGGCGTTTGCGTGCATGGGGGCAGGGCGATCTGTGTGGTGCCGTGCGGCACCGCCGGGGCGTGATGCTGCGGATTCTGCGGCGGCGGCCGCCCGCCAGACCTAACGTTTCTTCCGAGCGTCCTGGTTGTCTTGGCGGGCGCCGAAGGATTCGCCCGGAGCGTTCGGCCCGGCCGATACTCCTGCTGAGAGGCACTGAGACGTACTCTCGCCGAGACGTATCGAGCGGTGGAGAAGCTGTCGGGACTCACAAGGATGATGAGATGATCGTTAAATTGCGTTGCGGAGGATTGTGGGGATCGGTCCTCGTCGCCTTGGGAGCCGTTGTTGCGACAGCGGACGATGCTCCGACCCTGCGAGCGAACCCGTCGCTCGAAGCGAGGATTGTCTCCGATGATTGG
>CAYNVI010000333.1:0-5771 GCA_964400585.1 uncultured Pirellulaceae bacterium
GGCGACAATCATCGTTCCTTCGGCATCGGAGAAACTACTCCGCACGTGGATCGGCACGCCGAACTTCTTGGCAAATTCGATGGAACGATTGTGCATCACGCTGGCACCGAGGCTGGCCAATTCCAACATCTCGTCGTAGCTGATCACATCGACGCGCCGCGCTTCGGGCAGGACTCGCGGATCGGTCGTGTAGACGCCGTCGACATCGGTGTAAATTTCGCATGCCTCGGCGCCTAAGACGGCCGCCAACGCGACGGCCGTCGTATCGCTGCCACCGCGACCGAGCGTCGTGATGTTCATCTCCTCATCGACGCCTTGGAAGCCGGCGGCGATCACGATGTTCCCGTCGTCGAGCAATTTCCGCATCCGATCGACTTTGATCGACTGAATACGCGCTTTGCCATAGCTGTTATCGGTGCGGACGCCGATCTGTCCGCCGGTCAAGCTGACCGCTTTGCAGCCCAGCGCGTCGATCGCCATCGCGACCAAGGCGACGCTGACCTGTTCGCCGGTACTGAGCAACATGTCGAGTTCCCGCGCCGGCGGTTTCTCGTTCAACTGGCTGGCCAAGTCGAGCAAGGCGTCGGTGTTCTTGCCCATGGCGCTGACGACCATCACGACTTGGTGGCCGCGCTGTTGGGCGCGGATCGCTTTGCGGGCGGCGGCTTGAATCTTCTCGGCGTCGGCCACACTGGTCCCGCCGAATTTTTGCACGATGATCGACATCTAAGCTGACCCGTGAGGGCAAAAGAGGAAAGGAAAAAGTGTTGCAAGGATTGGGCGAGGCTTTGTCTGAAAACGAGCCCCCTCACCCTACCCTCTCCCCCGAGTTGCTCGCGAGGCCTCACTATCCGGCCTGAATTCTGGAAATATGCGAGCAATTCCGGGGAGAGGGGACTTGAGGAGTCGCTGCGCGACCAGGTTTCTGAGTTTTCACACAGGGCCTACGGGGCGATGAACTGATCCATCAGGTCCCAACCGGCGTCGCAGCGATCGTCGGTCGAGGCAGCCGCGACCTCGTCGTAGGTCGATGCCGCGTCGCTGGCGATCCCGTCGCCGGCGATCACAAACGGGACCATCCCGTGGCTGTGCATTTTGGTGCCGCAGGGAGTCGGATGGTCGGGGGAGATCAAGATCCGGTAGTCGCCTTTGGCTTCCAGGGCCTGCACCAAGGGGCCTACGATGTGCTCGTCGATCTCCTCGAGCGCCGTGATCTTGGCGTCAGGACGGCCTTCATGCGATGCTTCGTCGGGCGCCTCGATATGGACGCAGACCAGATCGTACGCGTCCAGGGCCGCTACCGCCGCTTGGCCCTTGGCGGCGTAGTCCGTATCGAGGTAGCCCGTTGCCCCGGCGACTTCGATCCGCGGCCAGCCGATGAGGGCCGCGATTCCGCGGAGCAGGTCGACGGCGGTGATCATCACGCCTTGGGCTCCAAACCGGCTGGCGAAGGAAGGCAGCTGCGGTGTCCGCCCCAAGCCCCACAGCCAGACATGGGTCGCCGGCCGTTTGCCCGCCGCCCGCCGCCGCGTGTTGACCGGGTGGTCGGCGAAACATTCGGCACTCCGCTGCATCCAATCGACCAACAGCGTGCTTCCCGGTCCGCGAGGAAAATCGTCGACCACCGCCAAGTCGGTCAGGTCGTGGGGGGCACTGGTCCGCGTCTCCAGCGAGAATGGCGTCGGCGTATCGGCGTTGCCGCGATAGATCAGCAGGTTCCGGTAGCTGACCCCGGGGACGTACTCCAGTCGGCCCGGCCCCTGGTAGTCGGCCATCAGTTGGGTTTGGGCCGCCTGCAACAGTTCCGCCGATTCCTCGGTGCTGATGTGATCGGCGGTGAAATCGATCATTTTCTGATTTTCGATGGTGACCAGATTGCAGCGGATCGCCACGTCGTAGGGTCCCAGCTCGATCCCCTGGGCGGCCGCTTCCAGCGGAGCCCGGCCGGTAAAATACCGATCCGGATCGTAGCCGAAGAGGCACAGATTGGCGACTTCGGAGCCGGCCGGTAGGTGCGGCGGCGTGTTATTGCTGAGGCCGACCCGGCCGCGGGCGGCCAGCGCATCACAGTGCGGCAACCGCGCCGCTTGCAGCGGCGTCTGGCCGTCCAACGCCTCGATCGGTTCGTCGGCACAGCCGTCCGGGATGATGATCACGTATTTCATGTGCGCGTCCTGCAGGAGCCGGGAAACCGCAGCAGTTTCCCGCTTTTTGCCTGCTCTGGCAATGGCCCCGGCGGGACCGCCGACCGCGGCGTCAGGGCCGAGATCCGCCGGTCGTCGGCCCGCCAATCCCGGTTTCCGTGCCCCCCGCGGTCCGGTCTCGCCAGCGTCGCAGCGCCCGGCCGCCGCAAGCCCGCGCCGCGCTTACGGCTGCGGCACGTGGTGGACGGTCAGATAGACCGCACGCTGGAACGGTTGGCCCTCCGCATCCGTTCCCTCGAGCTGCACCAGCAACTGATCGCAAACCTGCAGCTCGGGCAGGCGAATCGTCGCCGTCTGTCCATCTTCGGATAATTCGACGGCCGCGACCTCCAGATCGTCGGGCCCTTTTTCGCCCGGTCGCAGCACCGAATACTGGTCTGATCCGTAATTGCGTGACCATTTGTAATCCCACATCCGCACCTTCCAGGCCGCGGGCTGCGACACGTCGTCGGCAAGCGGGAAATTACAGGAAAAACGCACGCCGCCGGGGACGACCTGCACTTGGTCGATGATCCGCACCGGTTCGCCGGTATAGCGGAGCCGCTGCAAACAACCATCCTGGCCGGAGGCAGGTCCTTGCCATCCAGAAAGCCCCGTCCCGTAGACTTGTCCATCCTGAGGGTTGACGCGGAGACGCATCACCCCGGCATCCCACTGCTGCGGGAGCCTGATGATCGAGGATTGCATCACGCCGTCGATCTCCTGCAGCGAAAGCTGATACAGCTTTCCTTTGCCGTAAGAAGAATGGATCAACCGATCGGAAAGCGGACCCCAGCGGGGGTCGGAAACCCACAGCTGCCCGCCGCATGAATTGTCCAGCTCCTGCGGCATCCAGATAAACGGCTCGTCAAAGGTTTCCGGGAGTTCCCCGCCGTGCCGCTGACGCAACCATTCGACCTGGGCATCGTTGATCGGCATGTTGCCGAAGAAACCACCCTGGGTGACCAACGAAATCTTGCCAGCCGGCATCCAAGGACCTTGGTTGTCGCTGACGGTAAAGCGGTCGTCCGCCAGCTTGCCCATCCCGTTCGGCGTCCGCAGGCCCCACGCGACCACCTCGGCGCTGCCTCCTGCGGGCGGGACCTTCATGATCGTGCCGGGACGATGATGCCGCGTGTACTGACCCGCTTTGGCGAAGTAAAAGTTGCCTGCCGAATCGGTCTGCAAGTCAAAATTGTAGGCGTGGAACATCGACGAGACATCGTCATCGATCCAGAAGGCCTCGACAAAATCGACCTCCTCGTTGCCATCGACATCGTGCAGGCGTTTGATCCCGTCGCGGCAGGTCACGTAGATCTGGCCGTCGACGACGCGCACGCCGAAGGGCTCGAACAGCCCGGCCGCAAAGCGTTTCCAGGTGATCTGCTGCAGGTCGCCCGCGAGACCGCTGACCAGATAGACATCGCCGCCGTGCGTCGTCACGACGCAGCGGCCATCGGGGAAGAAATCGAGGGCGCTGGTTCGCATCCAGGCGTTCCAAGGATTTTGGAAAGGAACCTCGAAGGTATCGAGCGCGTAGCCGTTGACCGCGGGTCCCCGCGAACCGGGGCGTTGCAGCCGCTGCGGCCAACGCTCGGGCCCGCCTTGGGTCAAGGCCGCCGGGTCGATCGGCATGCGGCGTTTCCGCAGGCCGGCATCGCGGCGGAAGATGGCCAAAGCCTCTTCGGGCAAGGAAACCCGGCTCAGTTCGATCACCTTGGCCGTGTCGGCCGCTGGAATCGTCAGGATCACTTGGCCGGCCTCATCGATCTCCCAACGCAGTCCGTCGGTATCGCCGGCGAGGCTAGCGGCCGCCACCGGGGGCTGCGGCGGCGGTGACGGCGGCGTCGCGGGGGGCTGCGGTTGAGACGGGGCCCATTGCCACAGCAGGTCAGCGTCACGGGGCGATTGCGGGCGGTCGAATTTCGTCAGCCGGGACGCGTTTATGGGACTATCGAAGATCGCCGCCCAGGCGATCTCGCCCGCATAGTCGCCCCCGAAGTTGTTCGCCGTCGCCCCGACCTTCAGCACATGTCCGTCGGCCGGTGGACGGCGGAAACTGTCGCGTCGCCCTTCGAGCTTCCCATCCAGATAAAGCCGCGTCTCCTGTTCGGTCACGACCAAAGCGGCCGTGTGCCAGCGATTATCGGTCACCGGGGTTTTGCCCGTGATCGCGCCGACCCAGCCGATATCGAACACCAACCGATCGCCGCGGATGAACAAGGTCTTTCCGTTTGGCTTCCAATCCCCTTCGGCGGGGGCGGAGGCGACCAGCGTGCCGCCTTTGGTCGTCCGGAAGCGGACCGCCAACGTCCGCTCGGGGGTGCCCAGGTCGAGCGATTCCGCAGCGGCCGCCGGAACCACGTGCCACGCTTCGTTTTCGTGTGCCGCCCCTTGCCGTTCCTTGGCCAGGCGACTGGGAACGTAAGGAATCCGATCGGCCGCCGGCGCCACGGAAGCATCGACGCGCTGCCCGCTGACCGTATCGAGCATCCCCGGCTGGCCGGAACCGGTTTGCGAGAGCACGCGTAGCCGCAACGGCGATTCGCCAGCGGCGATCCGCAGCGTGTGGCGGATGACCGGCTTGCCGGCAACCGGCGCCGACGTGATCGTCTCCAGCACGTCTCGTCCCTGGATGGCATAGCTGAGGATCGCCTGATCGCCGTGCAGGTAGTGGCCGTGATACTCGGCCCAATCGTCGCGCACCGGACCGCGCGGCGGCTTGGCTTCCTCCGGAATCTCGAACGATTCACCCACTTCCCAGGCATAGCTGGCCAAGGCCGGCAGCGGCGTCCCGCGGGGCCGCGGCATCCGTTCGCCCCGCTGGCGATAGTGCTGCGTTTCGGAGAGATCCAAAAAGCCCCCGGTCCAGACTCCGCCGAGCCGGAAGCGGTGCAGGTCATAGTTGACGGTGACCTGATCGGGCAGCCGGAACGACAAGCCGCTGTTCACGTCGCTTCCCAACTGCGAAGCGAGCACGGGCCCGTAGTCGCGTTCGCCATCCAGTTTCGCTTCGCCCGAATCCGAGCCCTCGGGGAGGCTTGCCAGGTAGTCGGCATCGATCGGTTCGAAACCGGGGTTGCTGCCTTTCATGAAGCGTTGCCGGATGAAATGGATCACCTGGTAGCGCTCTTTCGGCGACAGATGCCGCATCGGCCCCATCAACCCGTTACCGCGCGTCAGGGTGGCGAGCATGCTGAGCGGATCGGCGCCGAATTTCAGCTTTTGCGTCCCGAAGGCACGAGCGGTGGGGAGTTTGGGCGTATTTCCGTCGGCTCCATGGCAATTGACACAGTGCCCGAAATAGATCGCTTGGCCCGCCTGCAGATCCGCGGGGCCGAGCGCCGCCAAGATCCCGGCGTGGTCGAGATTCGCCGTGTCGTCGGCCTGCGCCAATTGCTCGTCGGATGGACGGAGTTGCTGGGCGCGGGCGGGTCCTCCTGAGGCAACTTCGCGAACGTACCGGATCAGGTCGTAAAACTGCTGAGGATTGCGCAGCGAAGCGACCAAACCCTCGGGCATCATCGAGACCTCGCTGTGGGAGACCGCTTCGACCCGCTCGGCCGGGAGGGTGATTTGTTGCGCGAG
>CAYNVI010000334.1:0-5769 GCA_964400585.1 uncultured Pirellulaceae bacterium
TTATGGGCCTCGGGCGGCGGCATGACCTCGTAAGCCTCTTCCGAGAGGACACGACGGATCAGTTCACTCGTCTCGGGATCGCCCGGGCTCAACAACGGCTGGGCTTCCTCCTCCAAGTCCAGCCGAAGCCCCGCCTCGCGATGCTCGCGGTCTGGACCGTGGCAGAAATAGCACTTGTCCGACAGGATCGGGCGGATGTCTTGATCGAAGCGAATCGACTCTTCCGCAGCGAGACGGCTGGCGCCGCCCCCCAAGCAGAGGACCAGGCATAGCAGGGAACGATTCAACATCATGCTCACATTCCTCGGTTTACTGTTCGGTTGCAAAGGTGACATCGGCCGAAGCGAGCCGAACCGTTTCGGGAAGGGCCCGCGCATCGAGTCGCACCAAGACGGTATGTTCGCCCGCTGCCAGCTTTCCGTGGAAGTCAGCCTCTCCCTCCCAAGCCTTTCCGTCAACCCACAGCGCCGCCTGCTCGGGGCCTTGAAGGCGGAGTTCGACCGGACCGGTTTGGGGAACGTTGATCCGCGTCCGCAAGTAGACGTTGACCAACGAAATGTTGCGGGGCGGCTTGGTCATCGCCTGCATGGTGGCGCGGCCGATCTCGCCATTGACGCGGGCTTGCAACGGTTTCCAGCCCTCTTCCCGAGTTCCCTCGATGATCTGCTCGGCACCTTGCTGTTCGCGCCGATGGGTCCCCGCCAAGATTTCGTAGACGCGGGCGACGCCGCCTCGGCTCGCATCGAAGGCTCCCGGTTTTCCCAGTCGTGACAGGAAGCTGATCAAATCGACCTGTTCTTCCAGGGGCAAGCGATCGATCACGCCGGTCGGCATCAGCGACTTGCCCGCCTTCTTCAAGACGACATCGGCTGCCGGGATCCGGACCAGCTTGTCCTCAGCGTTACGCAAAACCAATTCGTTTTCGGTGCTCTCCCCTTCGACGCCGTTGACGATCATGCCGTCCTCGGTCAGGACCGTCACGGCGTGGTAGCCTTCCTTGATTTTGGCATTCGGATCGAACAGCGATTCGATCAGATAATCGAGGGGGGCACTGGCGCCGAGGCTGGTCATGTCGGGGCCGACTTTGCCGCCGACTCCGCCGATGGCGTGGCAATTGACACAACCGAGTTCACTCCGCATGTAGATCGCTTCGCCCCGCCGCGGGTCGCCGGCTGCTCCGACCCGGGCGACCAGTTCTTCGACCCGCTGGGGCGTCAGGGCTTCGGCCGTCATCGTCATCCCCGCCAGCGGCCGCAAGGCGGCCAGCAATGCCGGCTCGTCTCGTCCGCCGTCACGGCAAGCGCGGACGCCGGCCCGCGCCTGCATTTCGGACAACTCGGCTTGTGCCAAGCGGGCCGTCAAGTGCTCGCCGATCCCTTGGGCACGCAGCATCGCTCGCCAAAACTCGAGCGCCTCCGTTTCGTTTTCCACGCGCTGCAGCGACTGGTAAAACAGGTCGCTGCCTTGATCGGGACGGAGCCCGGCGAGCGCCACGATGGCCCGTTCACGCACCGGACGATCGACCTGCTCCGACGCCAGGGCGACCAACGCCTGGGCGGCTTCAGCGCTTCCGACTTCGCGGAGGGCATCGACCGCCATCAGCCGCAACCGGCCGGGTTGCTCGGCGGCGGCAGCGATCGTCGCCAGCCGCCCGCGTTGGCCGGCCAGCTGCCAGGTGCCCGCCAATTTCACCGCTGCCTGGCGGACGGCCTCCGTTTCGGCCTCGAGCAATTGTCCTAGCCCTTCCAAGGAACCGGCAGGCCGCAGCTTGCGAAGCCGGGCCGCTCGATCCAAGGTTTGCAGCGCCCGCACGGTGGCGGCGGGCTCAAACCGGCCGGCCCGCGTCTGCTGGTAGAGCTCGCCGAGTTCCGCGGCACCACCTGCGGAGCCGATCAATTCGATCCACGGCCCCGAGCCATCTTTGGGCAGCGGCTCGCGCTCCATCCGTTCGGCCAGAAAACGACTGGCGCGGGACGGTTCAATCGCGGTCAACACGAAGGCCAGTTGCTTGGTTTTCGCGGGCGAATCAGCGACCCAGCGTCCCTCTTCGATCGCCTCCATCAGGGGCTGCGAGGCTTCATCGATCGTCAAACCAAGGGCGAATTCAAGGAACCGATCCAGCGGTTGATCGAGGACTTCCAGGGCGAGCGCGGCGGCTTCGGCCGAAGCGAATTTGCCGAGCGCCCGGACCGCTTCCAAGCGGACCTGCGGATGGGGGTCGCGGACGCGCGGCGCCAGCCATTCGGCCGCTGCCGCCCAGTCGAGTCGCTGCGGATGGTCGGTTTGCGGATCGGCAAAGTCGGCAAGCACGCGGACCGCCGCCGCCCGGATCGGACCGACTTCGCATTCCAGCAGATCGAGCGGTAACTTGTCCAAAGCACCGGCCGCTTGGTACAGCCACATCCCCTGCAGCCGGGCCGACGGGGCATCCTGTTGGGCCATCCAAGTGTCAACCGCCGCGGCGATACCTGCTCGTTCCAGCAACACGCGACGTGATTGTTCCCGGCGGAACCGGTCCTCGCTCAACAGGTTATCGAGCAAGTCGGGCGTTTCCAGCGCGCGCAGATCGACTTTCGCTTGCGGCGTCGCCCCTTTCCAAGCCAGCCGCCAGATCCGGCCGTGCCAGCGGTCGCGACGTTCATCGCGGAAGTCGACTTCGCCGTGATTGATGATCGGGTTCGACCAGTCGGCGATATAGAGCGCGCCGTCGGGTCCCTGCTTGACGTCGATCGGGCGGAACGTGCTGGCCGACGTCCGCATCAGATCCGCTTCCTGTCGGGTCACGTATCCGGCGTCCTGGGGTTGCAAGCTGAACCGCGTCACCCGGTTCGCACGGAAGTCACAGGTGACGATCGAACCTTGCCAGGCCGGCGGAAACGCCTCTCCCGAGATGATCTCCAGCGAGGCAAACTTCGGGTAGCTTCCCGGGCTGATCAAATCGAGTTGACGGCGGGCACCCGGCGTCGGGTTGAACTGCGCGCCCGGGAAGGCGTAGGCGATTCCGGCAAAGCCCGCCCCGTCGGTCAAGAACGATTGGCCGTAGTCGTTGAACTGATGGCCCCAGGAGTTCCACAAGCCGCGAAAGAAGACCTGCATCCGCATGCTGTCCGGGTTGTAGCGGAACCCGCCGCCCGCCTTCAGCCGGACCACGCCGCGGGGCGTTTCGGTATCGGTCCGTGTGTAGACCGACTGGTTCATGTAAAGGCGACCATCGGGACCCCAGGTCAGGGTATGCAGGTTGTGATGCGTATCCTCGGTACCAAAACCGCTGAGCACGCGGCGTTTCTGATCCGCTTTGCCATCCCCGTCGGTATCCTTCAGGAACAGCAGGTCGGTGCTTTGTGCGACGTAAGCCCCCCCGTCGCCCGGCACGACCCCCGTGGGGATCAATAACCCTTCGGCGAAGACCGTCGACTCGTCGGCGCGGCCGTCTTCGTCGGTATCTTCCAGCACCACGATCTTGTCGGGTGCCGCCTGCCCGACTTCGATCATCGGGTAGGCTTCGCTACTGGCGACCCACAACCGACCTTGGGGATCGAAGTTGATCTGGATCGGTTTATTCAGCTGCGGGTTCTCGGCCCAGAGGGTGACCTCCAGTTCGTCGCCCAGCGTGAATTCGGGGGTCTCCTGTTCGACAAACTTGGCGAATTTCGATTCGACGCGTGCTTCGGCCTCCGGCACCGCCTCCGCATCGAGGCTGCGCAACCGCGCGATCCGCGCTTCTTCGTCGGCGATCAAGGCATCGAACTGGGGGATCTCCTGGGCGTTCTGGCCTTGCTCATGTTTTCGGAAGCCGAACACATAAGCCATGTTGGCCGGTCGCGAGCGGTGGAACCACCACTCGTTCTTTCGCAAGATCACCTGCCGCAACGCTTCGCTTTGCGAAGCTTCCCGCCACTGCCCCGCGGGCCAGTGCAAGCCGGCTTCGATCGCCTTGGCCAAAGCCACGTACCCCTCGCCATTGAGGTGGATCGGATCCTTGCGGAGGGCCGCATCGGAGGCCAAGCCGCGGAGGTCGACGTAGGGGGATTCGAAGTCGTCGGCGAGCTGGCGAATCCCCTCGCTGTAACGCTTCAGCACCGCGGTCTGAGGATGGTCGGCGTCGAGCCGCTGGAGGGGAGAGAGGAGGACGAAGCGGACGTCGGGCGAGATCTCCTGCGTGCGGCGAAGCAAGCGGCGGTAGTCGGCGAGGAACGCGTCGAGGCCGGCGGCGCCTCCTTCGAGCGCGCTCGCCATCCCGTAACCGACCACCAGCACGCTGGGCCGGGTCAATTCGAGTTGGTTCTGCAGTTGCCGCCAACCCTCGCCTGCCGGGGCACGTCCCGCCTGCACGAGGCTGAGCCCATACCGCGAATCTCCCGCCGGCGTGTCGGCATTCCAGCCCAGATTGCGGAAGTGGACGTCGCGCTGCGGGAAGTGGGTCGTCATCATCGTCTCGACCCAGCCGAAGTACTGGGCCTGCTCGATCAGACCATCCCCCAGAAAGACGACCCGATCGCCATCACGCAGCTCGAATGCCTCCGCCGTCAGGGGCGTGGCGAGCAAGCAAACCAAGAGAAGGAGGGGGCGCAGCCGGTTGGCAAGAACCAAAGCGTTCACAAGCGAAATCCTGGGGGCAGAAACGAGCTGGGGGGAGGGAGGCTTTGCCGCCACGGGCGAGACAGCGACGGGAGGGCCTTTATTCTAACTCAAGCGGCTTCGATCGGGTATCATGACGCCGTTTGGGATGCCCCTCAGGTGAGCCCCGCATGATCCCCGAGGACGCCACGAGCGATGTTCGCCGGGGCCCTCCTGGCGAGCATGCCCGGCCCGTGGCGGGGGCGTGGCGGGGGCCGGATCGCTCGCCCCCAAGGCTCGCGGGCCGCCAAGATTGGGGCTGACGCCACCGCAGGACGCTGGCACAATGAAAGCGCTGTTCAAATTTTTTTTGGGAAGACGCGGTGAGCAGCTCCAGCGACGTTCCGCCTCCGGCGGGCCAGCCGGGTGCTCGATCGAGACGCGCTCAGGAAACGAGACGGGCTCGGGAAACGAGACGCGGTCTGGAAAATAGTCTTCCGCCACCTCCTCTCTCAGCGTCCGTCTCGGCGGCAAGGAGCCCCCATGCGTCATCGATGGCTTGCTTTCTCCTGCTTCGTCCCGCTGGCGTTTTCGCTGGCAACCCTCCTGCAGATCCCGGGATCGACGACGGCGGCGGCCGCGGACCCGGCCAGCAGCCCACCCCGGCCTGCCGCCTCGTCCGACGCGCCGACCAGTGATTCGACCAGTGATTCGACCAGCGATTCGAACAGCGATTCGGACAGCGCTCCGGCCGACGAGCGAACGACGAGCGTCTGGATGGAGAAGAAGCTCGATTACACCAACGGGATCTTGCGGGGGCTGGCGATGGGCGAGCTGGAAGCGATCCGCACCAACGCCGAACAGCTGCGGTTGCTGAACAAAGTGGAGGGCTTCGTCCGCAACCGCAATCCCCGTTATCGCCTGCAGCTCCGTCTTTTCGAACGGGTCACCGGGGAGCTCGTCGAGCAGGCCGAGCAGGAGAATTTAGAAGGCGTCACGCTCGCCTTCCACCAGATGACGGTGAGCTGCGTGCGCTGCCATCAAACCTTGCGTGATACCGAGCGGACCACTCCCGCTGCAACCCACGAGGAACGCGATGCCCAGTGACCCCCAGACGCTCTTCCACCAGGGGACGGCGACGGAAGTCCAGGAACTGATGAAGACCGAGATCGGAAGAGCGTCGTGTAGGGAAAGAGTGTTCAGAGCCGTGTA
>CAYNVI010000335.1:0-5753 GCA_964400585.1 uncultured Pirellulaceae bacterium
TGCAATTCCAACCGCTCGGCGCGATCGCGCTGGCGACGGTAATCGCTCAGCAATTGCTCCGATTCGCTGCGACATTCCTCCAGCTTGTCCCCTCCGAAGAGGCTACAGCCGGCCAGCGGCAAGACGATCAGGCAGAGCAGACTTCCGTTCCTTGCGATCCTCAGCAACACGGTGCAATCACCTTCGGCGGACAGATTTCAGGAGTGAGCGGCAACGATGGCGGGGGGCACGCGAAGGGACGCACCGCTCCGCACGCGGCCATCGAAAGGGGGGCACGCCCGACACCTATCAAAATCGGGCCGCCGAGGCGAGCTCAGTTTTCGGCGCCGGCTTGGGCGCGGACCTCCCGGATAATCTGCCGTTCCAGCTCGGGGGACCAGCGTCCGGGCAAGCCGTAATAGACGTTCGACCCTTCGGCCTCGTAGCCGCCCTCGTTGAGCACTCGCCGGGAAGGGATGTAAGCCATCACGTCGTTGCTATAGCCGGCGACCCAGATCTGTTCCCGCCGCTGGTCCGGCAACGTCTCGGCAAACGATTTGATCGCCAGGGCATAATCGATGACGACTTCTCCGCCGAGGAACACCATCCGAACCTCCTCGCCCAACTGCCATGTCTGGATGGGGTAAGGATAGCTGGTCGCCAGTTTCCCCTCCGCATCGATCCAGTCGTGATCGGCCTGCTCATCGAGCAAGTAACTCGCCCGGGCCCAGGCGTAACGGTTCGCTTGGTCGTTGTTGTCAAGGATCTGTCGCAGCGACGGCACCGTGGGGAGATTTTCCAGTGGCAACTCGATCTCGCGGTAGTCGGTCTGCAGGGTCGGTTCCAGCGGACGCGGCGTGCCTTCGACCACCTCGGCGACCGCGGCGGCCAGCCGCTGCCCGTAGCCTTCGGCCAAGGCGACTTCGCGACGGGGCAGCGGATTCTGGTCGGCGCCGCAGCCGGCCCAGAACATCGCGGTCGCCTCGGGATAACGCTGCTCGAGTGCCAGCTGCGCGAAACCGGGGTAGTCCCCCGACCACTGGTAAAAACTCAGCACCGTCGCATGGCAGGCGTAACCGAAGACGACGGTCATCAGTTCCCCTTTCGCATCCCGCACCATCAAGACGGGGACCGCGTGATCGAAGGGACCGCGGAGGGTTCCTTCCCGCCGCAACGTGGGGACGTTGGCTTCGACGTTGTTGCGGCGATTGACCGCCACGGTGCAGAGACCGCTGCCCCATGTCAGGGCGGCGGGCTCGAGCGCCGCGATCGCCTCGTCGGCCACCCCGACAACCCGCTCGATCAACCAGGCCTCGTACTGATCGAGTTCCGCCTGCTGGGCGGCCGGCACGCGTTCGTAATGCAAGGGGCCGAGATTCGACCCGACAGCCGGGCCGGTATGCGTGTGCGAGCAGTTGATCGCGATTTGATCGCGCGTCATCTCATGCGTCTTGGCGATCCGCTGGCAGATTGCCGCCGCCGTCGAGCGATGGATACCGACCAGGTCGAGCGTGATCAACAGGGCCGGCTGATCCTGCGCATCCTGGATCACCAACGCCTTCGCCCAAAGTTCGGTCAGCGTCCCTTCGGCCGGACGATCGCGGCCTCCGTACCCCGCCATCCAGATCGGTTCTTGAGGGGTGATCATGGCCCGTGCCGAGCCGGCTTGCCAGCCCTCGGCGTAGCCCCAGGAGGCACCCCACAGCAAGCCACAAACCACTGCGGTCACCCGCAAACCATTTAGCTGAAACATCAGGATCCCATCGGCAAGACGGAGCGAAACAAGCGGGGGGTCGGCCGGGAAGACTTTGATTGTAGCAAAACGCGCGATCCGCTCGCTGGACCGCCGCCGCCAACGGGTTTTCAGGGTGGCGTAATGAAGCAGGCTTCTCCAGGGAACCGCTGGCTGGCAACGCTTCGTGCCTCTCCGGAAACCCCCTCACCCTACCCCTCTCCCCCGCTGCGCGGGGCGAGAGGGAACGAAAGGAGCCGCTGCGCGGCCAGTTGGCTGGTTTCCGGATAGGCTCTTACATCCGCTGCGACGTCCCCTTGGTCAGGGCCATGAAGGCCGCTTCCAGATCGAGCTCTTCCTCGCCGAAAGCACGGAGCGGAATCCGAGCCTCGATCAGCAGCGTCGGCAGATCGCTGAAATCGACCACGCCCGGTTTCAGGATCACCCGGAGCGCATTGTCGGCCGCTTCGATCGCTTGCACTTTTTCATGCCCGCCCAACAACGATTCGACCGCGTCCAGCTGGATCGGGTCGGCCGGCGAGATCCGCAGGATCACATGCTCGCGGACGCGGCGTTTGACCTCGGCGACATCGGCGTTCACATTCAGTGCTCCGCGATCGATGATGCCGACCTTGTTACAGACGTCGGCCAGCTCGGGCAGGATATGGCTGCTGACGATGACCGTTTTGCCCATCTGCCCCAGCCGCCGCAGCAGATTCCGCATCTCGATCCGAGCCCGGGGGTCGAGCCCCGAGAGGGGTTCGTCGAGCAGCAGGACTTGTGGATCGTGCAACAGCGTCCGCGCCAACCCCAGCCGCTGCGTCTGCCCGCGGGAGAGCGTATTGGCGTAGGCATCGCGTTTGAAATCGAGGTCGACGATCTCCAGCATTTCGTCGACCCTTTGTCGGCGCCCCGGTCCGTTGATGCGATACGCCGCGGCGAAGAACTCGAGGTATTCCACCACGGTCATGTCATCGTAGACGCCGAAGAAGTCCGGCATGTAGCCAACCAATCGCCGGATTTCCTTGGGCTCGGTATGGACCGAATGACCGCAGACGTAAGCTTCTCCCCAACTCGGTTCCAGGAGGGTCGCGATGATCCGCATCGTCGTCGTTTTTCCCGCGCCATTGGGTCCGATGAAGCCGAACAGGTCCCCTTTTTGGAGATCGAGTTCGATCCCCTTGATGGCGAAGGAATCTCCGTACTTTTTCGTCAGGTCGACTGTCTTGATCACGGCGGCGGACTCGTCTCGGCAAAGGGGGGCTAATTCGCGGACAGGGGGTCATCGGCGACCGGCAACATCACCCGGATCAACGACAGCGTGCGTCGCTCCAAGCTGGGACGCTCCCCGGCGGGCGGCTCCGATCCGGCCGAGGCTTGCCCCGCCCCGGCGGCCTCGATCTCCAACGCCACCGCCGGTTCCGGCAAGCGACCGACCAGGATCGCCTGGCGGTTATCGAGCGTTCCGCTCAGGTCGAGGCGGGCCAGCGGATGGTTGCTCAAGGTGGTGTAATCCTGGCCCCCTGCCGCGCCGTAAAAGGCGAGGATGTCGAGCAACCGATCGAGGTCGGCATCCTCGCTCGGGTCCCACGCTTCCAACTCCGAGGCACTCTCGAGCGCCTTCCGCCGCGTCAGGTGCCAGCGGAAATTCTTCTGCCGCAACGTCTCCACCGACGCGATCGTCGATCCGGCGGGAAACCGCGTCGGCAACAGGTACACCCAATCGTCGTATAGCAGGTAACCGTCGAGCAGATCGAAGGGCAGCGGATTCGTCAACGAGCCGTTCAGTTCCGCCCCGCGGAAACTGACCAAACCGGCCGGGGGTGACACCCCGGTGGAAAACTGGGCCCAACCGGCAATCCCTTTGCTGGAGACCGGCGCGAGCGGCATCCCTCGCCATGTGCTGCTGACCTGCGTCTCCCGGCGGGAGACTTCGATGCGGTATCCAGGCAATCGCCGATCGGTGATTTGCACGCCGCCGAAGGCCGGACTGGCATAGCCGAAAGGCGACATCAGCAAGGGCGTTTGTCGATCGTCGGTCAGCTGCGAGTCGAGCTGATTGGCGATGTTCCAACGTCCGGCCTGGGGCGAAAAGAGATGGGCCCAGGTGAAGGCCTGCCCCCACCCGGAACGCGGATCGAGGTCGATCATTTCGAGGCGATTGATCGTCACCGGCTGCCGGCCTTGCCGCGTCCAAACGATCAAGCCGACGCTTAACAGCAGGATCACCAGCGGAAAGGAAAGCCAGCCGACCCACGCCCGTCCCAGCCAGCGGTTGACCAGCCAATAGTCGAGCGGACCGATCAGCAACAACAGCCCCAGCAAAATCAGCGCGGCCAGCGAAAAAGGGATCGTACGGCTGGCGGGGAAACGATCGAGCGTGGCTCGGACCTGACCCGCCAGGTCGGTATAGGCGATCTCTCCCGAGCGCCCGCCGCGGCGGCGGTCGCTTTCACGCGGCACCATCTGCGGCGCCAGAGCCGCGATCAATGCGTCCCGCTGCGGCCAATCGGTAAAGGGGGCCTGATCGAGATCGGCGGCGATCGCCACCACCCGCCCAAAACCAAAGCGGTACTCCATCGCGATCGGTGCCGGTTGACGCTGCACCGTCCGCCCGATCAGCAGCGGCTGCCCCTGGTCCGTCGGCAACAACATCCCGGCAAAGGAGGCGAGGGGGCTCCGCGAGGACGTGTAGGCTTCGACCGCGGTCGGTTCGAACTCCAACGATAACGGCTCGCCGGAAAACCCGGTCAAGGTCCGCAACAACCGGCTGGCCCCGATCGCTTCGGGCCCCGAGGCTCCCAGCGTCAGCAGCACTTCACCCCCCCGACGCACCCACTGCAAAATCGCTTCGGTGCGGTCCTTGTCGAGGGCCTCCAGCCATTCCAGCGACGTGCCGTTGATCAGCAAGACATCAACCGCTTCCCAACCGAGCCAATGGTCGGGCAACGACTGGGGTTTTTCGATGAGGGTCGAAGCAGCGATCGCTTCCCGGCCGAGCAATTCGTTCGCGCCGATCTTGTCGAGCCCGAGCGGGCTGCCGACCACCACCAACCAAGGTCGCTCGGCGGCGATCGAGGCATCCGGAAAACGGAGTTGGGCCAACGGCGCGGCTTCCGCCGCGGAGCCCGTTGCGCCCGCCGCGCGGATCGTCAGCGGGGCCGAATCGAGTCCCGGCACGACGTAACGCCACTGCACCCGGCCGGCGGGATCGGACACCGTTTGGCTCGAGACCGTTTGGCTCGAGACCGTTTGGCTCGAGACCGTTTGGCTCGAGACCGTTTGATCGCGCTGCGGATCGTCCACGTAGGCGACCTCGACCCCATCCCCGTCGAGCGTTTCCAGGCGGAGGCGACGAACTGTCCCAGCGGGCCTCTCCGCTGGTGTTTCGATCCGCACCGCCGTCCACTGGCCGACTCGGAACTGTCCCCCGATCCCGAGCTGCACCTTTGCCGCCGCGTCTTGGCCGTTCGCGCCCGCACGCTCCTCAGCCTGGGCTTGGCCGAGCAGCAGCCCGCCCAACGTCAGCGCGCCAAACACCAAGCCCTTCAGAAGGCTCCCGCAAGCCCTCCTGCTGGCTACCCGCGGCCGGGTGGCTCGGTCCGATCGGCTGGAGCGCCGAGCTGGGGATCGCGCTGGTTCGGACCTCCGAATCACGGTTTTTCCTCATTTGGACAGGTGCAGACCAAGCGGCCACACCCTGGGCAGCCAGATCCGTACTTGGCGGTCAAGGCGGCCGAAAGATCGACGTCCGCCACATTGGCGATCGTGGCCAACCAGGCGATCACGTCGGCAAACTCCTCGGCCAAGTTTTCTCGATCGTCACCGCGGAGGGCCGAAGCGAGTTCGCCGATCTCCTCCATCAGCCACATGAAGGTGCCGTCCACGCCGCGGGCCACGTCTTTGTCGAAATACATGTTGCGGATCTTCTTCTGCAAATCCGCAAGCGACAGGTCGGGCGTCTCGGAGGAGGTCATGGTTTCGCAGCGGGTCAGGAAAAAAGGGAGGATCCAAACGAGGCTGATTGTACCGCCGAACCGGG
>CAYNVI010000336.1:0-5751 GCA_964400585.1 uncultured Pirellulaceae bacterium
CTCCATCGATCAGCAGGATATCGGGAAAGGCTTCGTGGTTGTCCGAGAGGCTGCGGAATCGCCGCGAGACGACCTCGTAGATACTGCGAAAGTCATCGACGCCGGGGACGTCACGGATCCGATACCGTCGGTAGCCCGGTTTGAACGGGAGGCCGTCGATGAATTGCACGAGGCTGGCGACCGTTTCGTCGCCGCCGAGGTGGGCGATGTCGACCCCTTCGATCACCCGCGGCGTCTTCTCCAGCCCCAGGACTTTTTTCAAGCCCGCCATCCCCTTCTTCGGATCGATGTAAAAGACTTCGGGCTGGGCATGCGTTTCCAACTCCCCGCGCTCGTCGAGCCGCTCGAGCATCCCGATTTCATCGCGGATCTTGGCGGCGCGTTCGTAGTCGAGTTGCTTGCTCGCTTCCTGCATCTCCTTTTTCATTTCGCTGATCACCCGCTGCTTGCCGCCGTCCAGGAAGGTTTGCAGCCGCCGGATGTCACGGCGGTAGTCCTCCTTACTGATGCGCAGATTGCAGGGGGCCGTGCATTGGTGGATGCTGGCCAGCAGGCAGGGACGGAACCACTGCCAGCGCTCGTCCGCTTCGGAGATCTCGAGGCTGCAGGTGCGGAATCGAAAAATCTTTTGCATCACCTGCACCGCCCCCCGCAAGGCGCCGGCGCTGGGGAAGGGGCCGTACAGTTTCACCCCCCGTTCGCGCGGTTCCCGCGTGACCTCGACCCGCGGGAATTCGTCCCGCGTCGTGATCATCAGGTAAGGGAACGACTTGTCATCCTTCAGATCCTTGTTGTGCGCCGGCTGCACGTCTTTGATCAGCCGTGCTTCGGCGAGCAAGGCGTCGACTTCGCTGTCGCATTCCAAGTAGTCGATATCGGCGATCTCTTGGACCCACGACGCGGTGCGTTGGTCTTCGCTAGCCGCTTTCAGGAAATAGCTACCGGCGCGGCTGCGCAGATTCTTCGCTTTGCCGACGTAGATCACCCGGCCCGCGACGTCCTTCATCAGGTAGACGCCGGGGGTGGTCGGAAACGATTTGACCTTGTGGGCCGCCCGGCGAAAACCGAAGGCGGGAGCGACGTCTCCTCCGCTCGGCATCCCTTCGTCGGGCGAAGCCGATCCATCCTGTGCTGCGTTCATGCGGGCTCGCTACTCAGACCGAAGGCCCGGGACGTTCGTTCTGCACGCTCAGTTCGGTCTCGGCGTCGTCGTCGTCGTAGGTGAGGACGCTGTGGACGGGATACGGATTGAGGCGATCTTGCCCTCCGAGCGCGCTGAGATGGATCAGGAAGGAGCAGCCGACGATCTCCGCGTTGCACTGTTCCAACAATCGGCAGCAGGCTTCCATCGTCCCGCCGGTCGCCAGCAGGTCATCGACCAACAGCACCCGCTGGTGGGGACGGACCCCGTCGACATGGACCTCCAGTTCGTCGGCCCCGTATTCCAATTCGTAACGGAACGAGTGGCTGTCAAAAGGGAGTTTTCCCGGTTTGCGAATCGGCACGAATCCGGCGTTCAGCCGCAGCGCGAGCGGCGCGGCAAAGATGAAGCCACGGGCCTCCGCGGCGGCGACCACGTCGATCGAAAGATCCACCAACGGCTCGACCATGGCGTCGACCGCCGTCACCAGGCCCGTCGGATCGGCTAGCAAAGGGGTGATGTCGCGGAACAGAATCCCCGGTTTGGGATAGTCGGGGATTTCACGAACCAGATGTCGCAGACGCTCGAGATCCATGGGAAAACGTTAAGCTCGGAAGAGGGGGGAAACGGGTGAGGGCAAGGCGATCCTGATCGCTCGCACATTCTAACCGTATACCGCTTTCCAGTGCGGGCCTAGGCTCCGCCGGAAAAGTAGGCCCCCTCAGCTTACCCGCTTTCCCCACGTGCGCCCGGAGGGATGCTTTCGCGCGAGCGAGCGCGAAGCAGGTCGGAACCTCTCGGGGGGCCGTTGACCGAACGATTCTGGCGGATCGGCTTACCAGAGGCTTCGCAGCGTCCGCCCGACCAGTTGTCCTACCTCGGCCGCGGCCGCTTGGATCCGGGGCGCCGTGCCCAGTGCATCCCCCAGACCGGGCAGACTGAGGATCGCCAGCAGCAGGAACAGGATCCCCGCAAAGGCGATCTCGTGACCGTGATGGTCATTTTTGCGAGCGTTCCAGCCACTCCTCCAAAACTGCCACCGCCGGCTCGCTTTCGATTCGGTCGAGAGGTCTTTGAGGCGACGCAGCCCCAGTTGGACCGACTGGTTGGGGGCATGGAACATCCATTCCGGATGGACTTCGACGACATCGTGCTCGGAGCAGAGCACCCACATCTTGGCGAATCGCAGCCGGCCCCGTTTGCTCGCTTCGACCGTGATCGTAAACCCGTCGATCGACTGCTCTTCGAACGTCACGGGGATTTGGCGGGTGCCGACGCGGAGGGAGGCCTGCCCGCATCCGCGTTGTACCGGGCAGCGGTAAAATCGATCATGCTTGGTCGCATCGTTCATGGGAGACTGCTCGGACCGCGAAAGAATCAGGAAACCCCCACCAGCTCTCTTGGGCTCGCAACTTACGATGCCGGCAGCCCAGGGCGAGTTCGTCCCGCCGCCGCTGCGTCGTTGCGTTTCGTCGGAGTGCTGGTTCCCCCAATGGCAAGTCTAGGTCAGGAATCGGGGAGCGAGCGGAGAAAAGCGAAAGGGGATCTCCCGGGAACCTGCCCCCCAGCCCCGTGGTCGACAGGAACGGTTTTGCGGATCAGGCGAGTTCGGATCGATTTCAACGGTCGAAACGGTCGATGGGATAGGAGGACGTGCTCCGGTTGCTGCCACCTTGATGTTCCACGGACGCAGAATGATCTTTCCGCGAATCTCACGCTGCGCCGCTGCGCTCGCCCGGAGCGGGAATGGCTGCGTTGCCTCGATCGGTCCGCGACCGCTAGCCCCTCGGTTGCGGCGGAGACATACCGGGGGGGCTTGGCTCCGCGGAGCGAGCTGCTTGCTGCCGCTCGTCTTCTGCCTGACCGGCGGATTCTGCCGGACCGGCGGATTCTGCCGGACCGTGAGGGCGGACCCTCCACGTCCCCCCGGGAGCGAAGGGCGGGGGCGTCCGAGCGACGGCCAACTTCCTACGCTCCCCGCCGAATTGATCGGGGAATTGCCACCGGGATGCGTGCAGGCTTGGCAACCCGCTGAGCGACCGCCGGCCCGCTTGGGCGTGCCCGGCGGCTCTTCTGCCCGGCAGAACGCAGCCGCGGCCCGGTCGGCCGACGTGGCAGGGCCGGAGCAATTCGCCTCCCGAAGCAGGGCCAAGCGTCGGGAACCGTCGACGGTCTTAGGGCTTCCCTCGTCTGCGGTGCTCTCCCCGGCCGAGCGGGAGGCGTCGCGACGGCTGCAGACCGCCCGGCGGGGCACGGTCCCGCCAGGACGAACGGTTTCGCAGGCGGACGCTTCCGCCGCTGGGCCAGAGAGCGCGGGTGACGATCGGCTCCTCGACGACGACCTGCTGGGCGGCGGCGATGCATTACTTGGTGGCGACGCCTTGCTGGATGGTGATCCGTTGCTCGATGGCGGGCCTTGGGATGGCGGTGACGCGTTGCTCGACGGGCCGACCGCTGGCCAGGGCCCCCCGACCGACGTTCCAGCGGTCGATCCGCTGCGGCCTCGGCAGCGATCCTTGCCACCGGCCTCCGGGGGCGCAATCGCCAACCCGCATGCGGGAGCCTCCGGTGCGTTTTCCGGCGCCCCGAGCGATCCGTCGGCAGAGGACCCCCACCGCGCGCTGTTACAAGCCGACCAGTATCCGAGCGCCCAGGCCTGCGCGAAATGCCACCCGCAGCACTACGAGCAATGGAGCGTCAGCGCCCATGCGTATGCCACGATCTCCCCGATGTTCCAGCGGTTTGAACAGAAGATCACTGAGTTGACGGAGGGGACCGTCGGTCACTTCTGCGTACGCTGCCATGGCCCGGTGGCGGTACAGATGCAATATCCCCGCGACGCCTCGATTCTGGATGCCCCGCCGATCGTCCGCGAAGGGATCACCTGCGTCGCCTGCCATCGCGTCAATCGCGCGTATGGACGGACCAACGGGCTGCGGCGGGTGGAACCGGGAAACCTGTTTCAACCAGTCTACGCCGGTTCCCCGGGCGACGGGTTGCCTCAAGCGCTGGCCCGGCGGCAGGAGTTCAAGCTGAAGGTCGACCCGGCGGACCAAGGTCCGGGCCAGGCGATCCACCGCGAAGTCCGCGCCTTCGAGCCGCTGTCCCGCAGCGACTTTTGCGCTTCCTGTCATCAGGTCGCCGTGCATCCGGGGATCTGGCTGGAAATCGTTCATGCCCAATACCGCAGCGGTCCGGCGGCCGCCAAAGGGATCTCCTGCCAGGATTGCCATATGGGGCAGGTTCCCGGCAAACCATGGGGTTATGCCGAAGGGACGGTGGCGGAGCTGGCGGGCAAACCGTATGGGCAGCCTCAGAAGCAGTCCAATCACCACTTCTGGGGACCCGGCTATTCGATCGCCCATCCGGGGCTTTTTCCGATGAACCCCAAGGCGGAGCGGTGGTCGCCGCGGGAGTGGCTGGCCTTTGACGACCGCAGCGACTGGGGAAAGCCCGCCTTTGAAAACGAGGTGGCGCCCGGGTTGAAGTTCCCGGCCCCCTGGGACAATACCGACGATCGTCGCGATGCCCGGCGGATTTTGGATGCGAACCAGCAGCGTCTGCGGCGGGCTCGGGCCGGGTCGCTGGCCACGATGGAAGCGGCCTCGGCGATCGAGGGCCCTTTCTTTGACGCGCCGCCCCAGCGCGGCGAAGCGTTACGGTTTCATTACCGCGTGCGGAATCTCAGCGAGGGGCATAATTTCCCCACCGGATCGCTCGGTGCGCAGCCGCAGGTCTGGCTGAATGCGGTCTTGATCGGACCGGACGGCAGCCGTTTGTGGGAGAGCGGTTATCTCGACACCCAAGGCGATCTGGCCGATCTGCAGTCGGAGGACGTGGCGACCGGCAAAGTTCCTCGCGATGCGCAGCTGTTCAATCTCCAGACGAAATTTCTGATCAACAGTTTCAAAGGAACGGACCGCGAAGTCGCCGTCCCGTTGAATTTCAACCTCGACCAACTCGTTTTCTTCCGGCCGGGTGGGGTGCCGATTCGGGTACTGAATCATCCGCCGTTGATCCGGATGGAGGCCCATTCGATCCCTCCGCTCGGATCACGCCTGGCGCGGTATCGCATCCCGGCCGGCTTGCTGCAGCAACCTGGCAACTATCGCCTGTCGGTTCGTCTGCGGAGCCGGGTCGAGCCGACTTACTTCATGAAACTGGTCGACTGCACGCCCGACATGATCCGCCGGATGAATGAAGGGATCCTTGATATCCATCCCGCCTCCGAGTCTTTTTGGATTCCCTAAGCCTGCGAGGGGCCTCCTCGTTGCGGGGCTCCTCTCGACCGGCGGGAATGGCTCGTCGCTGTCAAGCGGCCCCGCTTTATTTCCGATCCGCTAGCCAACGCCCGATGCCTGCGCCCGTTTCTGACCGCTCGATCGCGCCCGCGGCTGCCGCCCCTTGGCAGGCCGCGGGGTGCCGCGTGCGCGGGGTCGTGTGGAGGGCCATTGTTTGGGGGCTGGTGCTCGGGTCGACATGGTGGGCGGCGACCCCGCCGACGCTGCACGCTGAAGCAGGCAGTGCCGCGACCTTAGGACGACCGAGGAACGGGCAGCGGTCATCATCGCGGGCGATGGAGGAGGCAGGGCGCGACACGTCGTACCGGC
>CAYNVI010000337.1:0-5738 GCA_964400585.1 uncultured Pirellulaceae bacterium
GAGATTCTCCGGAGTGACTGGAGTTCAGACGTGTGCTCTTCCGATCTCGATCGCGCAGATCCCCGGTCGCTTGTTTCGCGTCGAGACCGACCCGTTTCCGCTCACGCATCAATTCCTGGCCCAGATGCTGGGCGTGCGGCGGCCCACGGTCTCCGATGCGGCAGCCCGGCTCCAACTGGACGGGCTGATCAGCTACAAACGCGGCTGGATTACGATCCGCGATCGCGGGCAACTCGAAAAACGGGCCTGTTCGTGCTACCAGGTGCTGAGCCAGGAGATGTCGCGGCTGCTGCAATAGGCGCTGTGCAAAACCGGCCGCGTGGCGGCGGCTGCGGTTCGCGCGCGCCGCGGGCAGCGGAGGGGGCTGGGAAATGCTCCCGTCTTCGGAGGCAGCAGGGATCGCCCCGCGGGAGCGCCTCCTGGAAGCGCCGTACGCCTTGACCGATGGCCGCGGTGCGGCGGGCGGAACGCGTCTTGCAGTCGCTGAGCGGCCGAAGGCTGGTTGGTAGCAACCGGTCGCTGGTCTCTCTCGGTAACCTCTTCGTCAAAGGTACAGCTGATGCGTCTCGCCGCTCTCACCGTATGCGGGTTGTTTGTCGCCCTCCCCGTGCTCGCCCCGGCTGCCGAAGCCGCACAGCAAGCCCAGGGAAAACAAACGCAAAAGAAACAAACCCAAGAGAAACAAGACGAGCAGGCGGCCGCTACTGGCAAGGAGGTCGAAAAGCTTTACCAACAGGAGGGTCAGTCGGAATATCGCCTTCCCTCGGCACAAAGCAAGGACGAAGCGGGGCAGATGCTACTGAGTTGGCGAGTCGAGATGCTTCCTTATCTGGGCTACCGGAACCTCTACCAGGAGTTCGCGCTCGACGAGCCTTGGAATAGCCCGCACAACCGCCGCTTGATCGCCAAGATGCCGCCGATCTACCGGCCGCACGGGCCGGTGGAAGCGGGCAAGACGACCTACGTTGCCTTGGTTTCGGAAGATAGCGCCATCACCAGTGAAGCGGGAGGGATCCGCTTCGCCGACATCACCGACGGGGCTTCGCAGACGATCCTGTTCGTCGAGGCGAAACCGGAATGTGCCGTCGTCTGGACCCGGCCGGAAGATATCGAATTCGATCCGCAGCAGCCTTTCCAGTGCCTGGGGGGAGGCACCGGCACCTTCAACGCGGTCTTCGCCGATGGCAGCGTGCACACGATCCCCACCACCATCGATGCCGAAACGATGCGGCGGCTTGCCAATCGCCATGATGGCAAACCGGTGAGCCTGCCGTAACGTAAAAACGGTCGATTCCCAGGCCGTCTCCTGGGCGCTCTCCGGTTCCTGGCCAGCGCAAATCCTGGCCAGCGCAAAAATGTGCGCGAGGCGGCTACCAAGCCGTCCGCCAGGTCCTGGTCGGCCGCTGGCCTTTCGTCGCTTGGTTTCGCGGTGCGCGAAAAAAAAGAGATGGTTTTGTTGCGCTCGGGCCGGCGGGATGGTCCGAACCTTGCAGTCAATTTTTCCCGGCGCCCCGCGAGCCGAGGAGAGCGGCCTTCTCCTCCGCTGCGGAGGCACTGAGTTTTTGAGACGGTTGTTTGCTGAATGCTTCCTAAAACCAGAGGAACAGAACGATGCAAGTTAAAGATGTGATGACGAAGGATCCGGTCTGCTGCACTCCCGACGCGGTGCTGCCGGACGTGGCACGACTGATGGTCACCCACGACGTGGGTGCGATCCCGGTGATCGAAAGCTTGGACCAACGCAAGCCGATCGGGATGATCACCGACCGGGACATCTGTTGCCGCACCGTGGCGCTGAATAAAAACCCCTTGGAGATGTCGGTGGCCGACTGCACGACGGACGAGTGCGTCGTGGTCGAGGAAAACGCCTCGATCGAGGACTGCGGCAAGCAGATGCGGGAGGGCCAACTGCGGCGGCTGGTGGTGGTCGATGAGCACGGCATGTGCTGTGGCATGGTCGCGCAAGCCGATCTGGCCGGTGCCGATCCGCAACAGGCGGCCGAGGTCGTCAGCGATGTTTCGCGTCCCAGTGCGTCGGCTTCCGCGGTCAGCGGTTAAGGGCCCGCGGCTCACGGACGTTTTGAGATTCGAGACCAAGGAACAAACAGGAGATGACCATGTCTGCCTTAACCATTCCCGCGCTGGAGCCGGCGATCCATAAGACCAACGTCTGGCTCGAGGAACTCGCCGAAGAGATGAACGGCGACTACGATCACGCTTATAAGGGACTGCGGGCGTCGCTGCATGCCCTGCGGGATCGATTGACGATCGAGGAGAGCAGCGATCTAGCGGCGCAACTTCCTCTGATCATTCGCGGCACCTACTACGAAGGGTGGAATCCGTCCAAGACGCCCACCGGGGAAAAGGATCTCGAGTCGTTTCTCCAGCGAATGGCCACCGAGATGGCAGGGGGGTCGTCTCCCGATCCCGAGCAGGCGGCGCGGGCGGTCTTTAAGCTGCTTGCAGCGCATTGCACCGAAGGTCAGATCAACCACGTCCGCAGCAACCTGCCCAAGGAGCTGCAGGCGCTCTGGCCCGAATGATTCAGCGATGCGATGAGGATCAAGACGGTCCCCGCCCAGCGATGGCTCAGGAATTAATTCCCCCAGCCCCCCCGCCCTTTAAAGGCGAGAGGGCTGGATGCGGGGGGTGCCAAAACCTGCAGCTGGTGGGGAACCGCGGTTTACACGCTTTCGATCCTCGACCGGCAAATTCCTCTTGCTCACGGGATCGCATGGGGACAAGGGCAGTGGTCAACGGCCCACGTTCAGCGTGCGGAGCAAGCCGAGAAGTTTCTTGCTGTTGGCTGTCAGACGCGTGCGATTGAATTGGTCGCCCAGTTTGCGGATCGCCTCGGCTTGTGTCGGATAGGGATGGATCACGCTGGCAAGTTTGCCCAGGCCGATCTTTTGATGCATTGCCAAAGTGATCTCGGAGATCATGTCCCCGGCATTCGCTGCGACGATGGTCGCACCGAGGATTTCGTCGGAGCCTTGTTTGGTCAAGATTTTGGCAAAGCCCTCGTGTTCGCCTTCCAGGATGGCGCGATCGACCTCGCGGAAAGGCTGAACGTAGACGTCGATCTTGCCCCCCCGGTCTGCCGCATCGTGTTCATGCAAGCCCACATGAGCGACTTCGGGCGATGTGTAGGTGGCCCAGGGGATGATCAGATCACTGGCTTTCTTTTTCCCCAAAGGCCCCACCGCGAACAGCGAATTCTGGATGACGATCCGGGCCATGAAGTCGGCTGCGTGCGTGAACCGGTATGCTGAGCAAACGTCCCCGGCGGCGAAGATCCTTGGATTGGTCGTTTGCAGGTAGTCGTTCACCTCGATTCCTTGCTGGCCATGCTGGACGCCGGCGCCTTCCAAGTTCAGGTTTTCCACGTTGGCTGCCCTCCCGACCGCGACCAATAGTTGATCGATCGGTTCGTCGTAGGACTGCCCGTGGGAATCGACCGTCAAGCGGATGCCGCCCTCCTGCTTGATTTCCAAGTTGCGACCACAGCACAGCAGTTGCACGCCTTCTGCTTCGATCGCGTGCTGGACCACATTGGCCGCGTCCCGATTCTCTTTGGTGAGAATTCCGTGTTCCGATTCGACCAGGAACACCTTCGATCCGAGCCGAGCGAAGGCTTGTGCCATCTCGGTTCCGATCGGACCGGCACCGATGATCCCGAATCGCTCCGGGAGCTCGGTAAGCGAGAAAACCGACTCGTTGGTCAGGTAATCGACCTCGTCGAGCCCCTTGATGGGAGGCGCTGCCGCCCGTGCACCCGTCGCGATCACGGCGCGCTTGAACTTCAGCGGTGTGCCGTCCACTTCGATCGTGCTGGCATCCTGGAAACGAGCTTGCCCAAAGAAGACATCGACCCCGAAATCGCGAAACCGATTTGCCGAATCGTGCACGCTGATCTGGCCACGCAGTCTCCGCATGCGTTCCATCACGCCCGCGAAGTCCACGTGCGTTCCGGCGGGAACCTGCACAGAAAATCGGGATGCCTGGGAGACGGTGCTGGCGGTCCGGGCGGCGGCGATGATCGCCTTCGACGGGACGCAGCCGACATTCAAGCAGTCGCCACCCATCAGGTCGCGTTCGATCAAGGCGACCCGGGCACCCAAGCCCGCCGCGCCGGCGGCGGTCACCAAGCCCGCCGTACCGGCGCCAATCACGACCAACTGATAGGGCCGATCGGGAGTCGGATTCGACCAATCCGACGGGTGAACGTTCGCGGCAAGGGCCTGATCGTGCGGATCGTCGGGAAGGAGTGCGTTCATCCACTGAGTTCCGTGGGGAGTGAAAAACAGGTCATGAGGGGCCTGATCTGTTCGTCTTCGTTCTCGTCCCCAGAAGCATTCCTATTGGCAACGTCAAAGGGAGCGTCGGCGAGATCGTCCCGATCGCTGTCTTGGCCGGGGAACGCGAGACGTTACTGATCGCCTGCGACCGGGAGGGCGGCTTCCGATCCGCGGGCCCCCGCGTCGATTCCCGCCGCGCGGATTCTTAGATCACCTTTGTCGGGATCGGCGAACCGAGGATCGGTACCGTAGGTCCCCGCGACTTCGGAAACCGGCAATCGAACCAGGGAGCGCGTTCGCTCTGGACGGTCGAGGCAGTACCATAGGTTCTGCTGGAATACGAACGTTTCGGGCGCTGTCCCAGGCCCGACGTTGACGGCCGAGCTCCATTCGTCGGAGCGAAACGCGATCACGTTATGGGTAAACCGTCCGTTCCGGGAGGCGACGAATGCCGGTAACTGGGTCTCTTGCAAAATCCGTACGGCCCACCGCCGGGGCCGATAGATCGTGTTGTAACGCACCGTGGCTCCGTCGACGCCGACGAAGGCGATCGGGGCGGCCGAGCCGATGAAGGTGCAGTCCTCGACAGTGATCTGTTTGGCCTCATAGCCTGCCGGTTCGGGGCGAAAGAAAGCGAGTCCCGTGCTGCCCCCGACGTTGACTGCCCGGCCGCCCGGATGTTCAAAGCGGCAGTGCCGGACGGTGATTTCGCGGCTGCTGCCTTTGGTTTGGACTCCGTTGGCCCCGCTCGCCTTTTCGCGATGGCGGAACCTGCAGCCGGCGATCGTTCCCCGGTGACAGCCGACCATGTCGATCCCCGAACCGCGGTCTCCCCAACGTTCGAGGGTGCAATCCTGGACGAGGAAGTCATCCACCCCGGAAAGCTTGATCCCATCGCGGTTGCCTCGTGGGCCGACGTCGCGGATCACTAATCCGATCAGCCGAATGTGATGCGCGGGCGTCGCTTTGGATCCGCCGTCGTCGATGTTCAGCCCGTTTCCGCTGGCACCGGTGAAGACCAGGTCACGCAGCTCCACGTAGGCCGGATCGGATAGTTGCAGGCTGCCCCCTGCGAAGACCGGCGGATCGGCGGGGGCCGCCGCTGCGATCACGATCGGCTGGGCAGGCGTCCCCTGCAGGGCACGGTCAGCGAGGCTGCGCCGGTAGGTGCCCGCTTCCAACAGGATGGTGGTTCCGGGTTCCGCCCGCGAAAGGGCTTGGGCGAACTGCGCGGAACTGGCGACCCGCACGGTGCTTTGCGCCTGGCCCGGTTCAACACCCAATCCGGCGTCGCCGACAAGCGCTTCTTCCAGGGGCTGCCCAGCCCGTCGGCCGCCGCCCTGGTGGCCGGGCTGGTGTGGACCGGCACCCGCATGGAGGCCACCGGCCCCGCCATGCAGATCGTCGCGCTGCTGATCACCGTGCTCGCCGGCGTGCTGA
>CAYNVI010000338.1:0-5722 GCA_964400585.1 uncultured Pirellulaceae bacterium
CGGCCCGCGGCATTCGGTACAATGCGGGGGGCTGATCGCTTCTTTCGGATGGATGAGGAAGCCTTATGACTTCGGGCGCAAAGGGCTCGGGCGACCCTTCGGGAGGGCCCGAGCAGGATGGCAAAGGTGTCGACGAGACGACCTTCCTGGGGGGCTCGGTTTCGGGCTCGGGCGTCGAGGAGATGGAGGAGTCGCTTCCCTCCGAAGCGGGCAGCACCAATTCCTATCGCTTCCTGACGGCGGTAGGCCAGGGGGGGATGGGGACGATCTACCGAGCCTACGATGTGGCTTTACAGCGTGAGGTGGCGATCAAGATTTTGCGGATCGAGCATCGCGAGTCGCCGCTCGCGATTGAGCGTTTCGTCAACGAGTCGTTGATCAAGGGGGGGCTGCAGCATCCGGGGATCAACCCCGTCTACGCGATTGGTCGGTTGCAAGATGGCCGTCCCTTTCAGGTGATGAAGCTGCTGTACGGCAAGAGCTTGGATCAGTTGTTGTTGCCCGCACACGAAGGGGGAGGGCAATGCGACTTGCTGGGGGTGATGGCCCAGGTTGCCCAAGCGATGGCTTACGTCCATTCGCGCGGCATCGTCCATCTCGATCTGAAGCCGAGCAATATCATGGTCGGTGATTTTGGGCGGGTGAGCGTGATCGATTGGGGTCTGGCGCGTCGTCTAGGGACGACATTTGTCGAGCGTGGTGCGTTAGGGAAGGAGCGTGAACCGGTGTTGGCTCGGGCAGCGACCCCGGGGCCGGCGGAAGGCGGTTTGATCAGTGGAACGCCGGCTTATATGGCGCCGGAGCAAGCCCGTGGCGAGCCGGTCGACGCGCGGGCGGACGTGTTTTCGCTGGGCGCGATTCTTTGCGAGATTTTGACGGGATCCCGCGTCTATCGAGGGCGTAGCCGGTTGCAGTTGCTGCATCGTGCGATGGTCGGCGCGACCGGGCAGGCGATGGTCGGTCTCGCCGAATCGGAGGCGGAACTCTGGTTGCAGGGGCTGGTGAAGCGATGCCTGTCGGCTGACCCGCGGGGGCGGCCATCCGACGCGCGGGAGTTATCGCGGGAGTTGGCCGATCTCCAGGATTCCACGCTGCGATTGGCCGAGAGCGACATGGTCCGTTTCTTTGAGTTGTCGCCGGATCTCTTTTGCATCGCCGGCTTCGACGGTTGTTTCCGTCGTGTGAATGCCAACTTTCCTCGTTTGCTGAAGTACTCCCAGCAAGAACTGCTGTCCCAGCCGTTCTTGAATTTTGTGGTCCCGGAGGACCGGGAGCAGACCGTTCGCGAGTTGGGACGGTTACGCGAGGGGGGGCGGGTGGAGCGCTTTCGGAACCGGTATCGCACGGGCGACGGGGCGGTTAGGTTACTGGAGTGGACGGCCAAGTCCGTGCCGGTCGAGCGGTTAATCTTTGCCGTGGCCCGGGACGTGACAGCGCACCCCGATCCAGCGCACCCCGATCCAGCGCACCCCGATCCAGCGCAACCCGAACGAGATTCCGACCCGCACCAGTGAACCTTCGACTTGGAAAGGCCGATCCGATGACGATGCCATTGCCCACCACCGAGAATCGCGTCCTGCAAACCCCCTTTGGCGAAGCGGTCGGGTCGGCTTTCCGGTGGGAAGGGGGGCAGTATTGTGCGATCCACACGCCCCGCGGCGTGGTCGGCTGCGGGATCTATGACCTGGCGTGTGCCGATGAATTTGGGATGGCTTTTGCGCTGGCCAAGGGGACGCCGGAGCAGCCGCTGCGCGAGCCGGAAGACCTTTACGAGGCGCGGATCGTGGGCGTCAGTCGTGCGGCGGCCGAGCTGGGGGTCATCGAGGGGATGCGCGGCATGGAGGCGGTGGAAAAGCTCCTGCGGGCTGCGGCGTAATCCGGGCGGGGAAGCTGTCCGGCGAACGTGCCTAGCGCACGCGGCGGGGAACGCCGCGCACCGGCGATCCGCCCCGTCGACGCGGCAGGGTCCTGGCGCCGGTGGACTTGCGCGGATGGATTTGCGCCGGGGGAGCAGCGCGAAGCCTCCGAACCGCCCGACCGGGGCTGCCCAGGGGTAGGCGACCCGGCCGCGCGGAGCGGCTGGAAGTGGACGCGGCTTGCCGCGTTGCTCAGTCGGGATCGTACGCCAAGTTGGGGAAGAGCCAACGTTCGACCTCGCGTTGCGGCACCCCTTTCCGTTTGGCGTAGGCTTCGATCTGTTCGCGGGTAACGCGATCGACCGTGAAGTAGCGGGCTTCGGGATGGGCAAAGTAGAGGCCACTGACGCTTGCCCCCGGGGTCATCGCGAAGCTTTCGGTCAGCTCGACCCCCGTTTCCTTTTCGGCTTCCAGGAGATCGAAGAGGGCCCGTTTTTCCGTATGGTCGGGGCAGGCGGGGTAGCCGGCTGCCGGACGGATGCCTCGGTACTTCTCGGCGATCATCTCGTCGGTCGAGAGCGTTTCCTCCTTGCCGTAGGCCCACTCGCTGCGGACACGTTGGTGGAGTAATTCGGCGAAGGCTTCGGCGAGCCGGTCGGCGACCGCTTGCACCATGATGGCGTTGTAGTCGTCCTGGTTCTCCTTGAACTCATTGGCCAGTTTGTCCGACCCCACACCGGCGGTGACGACAAAGCTACCGATGTAGTCTTGGCGTCCGGAGTCGACCGGCGCGACGTAATCGGCCAACGAGCGATAATCTTCTTGCCCGCGTCGTTCCCATTGTTGGCGGAGGAAATGGAAACGCTTCAGTTCCTCCTGGCGGGAATCGTCGGTGTACAGGATCACGTCGTCGCCTTCGCTGGCGGCGGGGAAAATCCCATAGACCCCGTGGGCCGTCAGCAGCGATTCATCGATGACGCGATCGAGCATTTTCTGGGCGTCGTCGTAGAGTTCTTTGGCATGTTTGCCAACCTGTTCGTCTTCGAAGATCTTCGGGTATTTGCCCTTCAGTTCCCAGGTCATGAAGAAGGGGGACCAATCGATGTACTTGCGAATTTCAGCGAGCGGGAAATCCTTCAGGACCTGCTTGCCCAGCTTTTCGGGTTGGTCGATTTGGACCGTATCCCAATCGGTTTGGAACCGTTTTTCGACGGCCGTCGCGTAGGGGACCAGTTTCTGTTTGCGGTCCCGGAAGCTGGCGGCCAGCTGTGCCTGGGTTTTGCGATTGGCTTCGATGAAAGCGTCGCGCCGATCTTTGCTGATCAGTTTTTCGACAACGCCCACGCTGCGGCTGGCATCGAGCACATGCACCACCGGTTGATCGTACTGGGGGGCGACCCGGACCGCGGTATGTTTGGCACTGGTCGTGGCCCCGCCGACCAACAGAGGCACCTCGACTCCGGTCCGTTTCATTTCCTTTGCGACATGGACCATTTCATCGAGACTGGGAGTGATCAAGCCGGAGAGGCCGATCAAGTCGACCTCATGCTTGACGGCTTCTTCGAGGATCTTCTCGCAGGAGACCATCACGCCGAGGTCGATCACTTCGTAGTTGTTGCACTGCAGGACGACGCCGACGATGTTTTTGCCGATGTCGTGCACGTCGCCTTTGACGGTCGCGATCAGGAACTTCCCGCGGAAGGCTTGCGCGGCGACGCCGGCATCCTTTTTCTCCTGTTCCATGAAGGGTTCCAGGTAGGCGACCGACTTCTTCATCACCCGCGCCGATTTCACGACTTGCGGGAGGAACATTTTGCCTTCGCCAAAGAGTTCGCCGACGACGCTCATGCCGTCCATCAGCGGCCCTTCGATGATATCGAGGCAGCGGTCGACCTTTTGGCGGACTTCCTCGGTATCTTCGACGATGTACTTATCGATGCCTTTGAGGAGGGCATGTTTGATGCGGTCTTCGACCGGTTTTTCCCGCCAGGAGAGATCCTCCCCGGCCGCCTTCTTACCGTCACCCTTGACGGTTTCGGCGAATTCGAGCATGCGGTCGGTGGCGTCGGGTCGCCGGTTCAGCAGGACATCTTCGACATGTTCGAGGAGGTCCTTGGGGATCTCCTCGTAGACTTCCAATTGGCCGGCGTTGACGATCCCCATATCGAGGCCCGCTTTGACGGCATGGAAGAGGAATGCGCTATGGATTGCTTCCCGCACGCGATCGTTGCCGCGGAAGCTGAAGCTGATATTGCTGACGCCGCCGCTAGTTTTGGCGCCGGGGCATTCCTGTTTGATCCGGCGGACGGCGTTGATGAAGTCGACCGCGTAATTGTTATGCTCTTCGATCCCGGTGGCGACGGTGAGGATATTGGGATCGAAGATGATGTCTTCGGGAGGGAAGCCAACTTCATTGACCAGCAGGTCGAAGGCCCGCTTGCAGATACGGACTTTGTTTTCTTCGTCCGCGGCTTGGCCTTCTTCATCGAAGGCCATGACCACGGTAGCAGCCCCATACTGGCGGACCAGGCGGGCGCGTCGGAGGAATTCCTCCTCGCCGTCCTTCAGCGAAATCGAGTTGACGATCGCTTTGCCTTGGACGTTTTGCAGACCCGCTTCGATGACTTCCCATTTACTACTGTCGATCATCACGGGGACGGCGGCGACGACGGCGTCACCGGCGATCAGGCGGAGGAACCGCGTCATCGCTTCGATGCCGTCGATGAGAGCTTCATCGAAGTTGATATCGATGATCGTCGCGCCGTTTTCGACCTGCTGGGAGGCGACCTCGACCGCTTCTTCGTACTTCTCGTCGCGGATCAGGCGGGCAAAGCGGCGGCTGCCGGTGACGTTGGTCCGTTCCCCCACCATGGTGAAGGGGATTTCCGGACGCATCACCATCGGCAGCTGTCCGGAGAGCCGGGTGTAGGGCTCGCTGATCGTCTCCTGATGCGGTTTATGGCCGGCGACCCGTTCGGCGATCGCACGGATGTGGTCGGGCGTCGTGCCGCAGCAGCCGCCGATGATGTTGACCCAGCTGTTGTCGGCATACTGGCCGACGATGTCGGCCATGTCCTTGGGGCCGAGGTCGAATTGGCCCATTTCGTTGGGGAGTCCCGCATTGGGGTGGCAGCTGATCGGCACGTTGGCGGCCTGTGCCATCGCTTCGAGGTGGGGCCGCATCACGTCGGGACCGAGCGCGCAGTTCATTCCGATCGAGAGCACCGGAAAGTGCTGGAGGGCGGTGACAAAGGCTTCGATGCTTTGCCCGCTGACGAAGGTGCGTCCTCCCTTATCGAAGGTGCCGCTGACCATCACGGGGACTTCGCGCCCGCCGGCGTCGAAGAAATCCTGGATCGCAAACAGGCAGGCCTCGAGGTTCAGCGTATCGATCGCCGTTTCGGGCAGCAGGATATCGACCCCGGCGTTGACCAACCCCTCGACCTGGCGGCGATAGCTGGCGACCATTTCCGGAAAGGTGATCGTCCGCTTGGCAGGGTCGTCGACATCGGTGCTGATCGCCATCTGTTGGCTGGTCGGGCCCATCGAACCGGCGACGAAGCGCGGCTTGTCGGGCGTCCGTTCGCTCCACTCGTCGGCCGCTTTGCGGGCACAGGCCACGGCGGCCGTGTTGATCTCGTCGACCAGTTCGAGGGGCAGATCAAATTCGATCATGCCGACCGGAGAGGCGCCGAACGAATTCGTCTCGACGATGTCACTGCCGGCGGCGTAATACTCGCCGTGAATCGCGGTGATTTTTTCTGGGTGCGTCAGGCAGAGCAGGTCGGAGAAATTGGCGAGGTCTTTGTGATGGTCGGCAAACCGCTCGCCACGAACGGCTGCTTCATCCAATTTCAGCCGCTGGA
>CAYNVI010000339.1:0-5716 GCA_964400585.1 uncultured Pirellulaceae bacterium
CGCATCCCGGGGGCCGCGGCTACGAGAGTTTTCCGGTGAATGCGAACGAGGCCGAAGCGCGGCGGGCGGGCCTGTTCTTCGCCCACGGTCACACGCCGGGGCCGTACCAACCGAGCTCGCTGGGACGGAGTGACGATTATCCGTTGACGCTCGACCTGCGGCGGCAGAATCTCCGCTGAACGATCCCCTCACGAGACCGTGTATGCCTTCCCCGTCGCCGGTTGCTTCCGCCCCTCGCTTGTTCGCGACCTACCGGCCGCTCGAGGGCTGCTTCGACGAATGCGTGTTGCCCGATGGCACGGTGCGCCCCCATTGGCAAACCCTGGTCGATGGCCTGGATGCGATCGGAGGCGGGCCGTTGCAGCAGCGCGCGACCGATGCCCGGCGGCAAACGCTGGAAGCGGGGATGACCTTCTATTCGTTCGGACAGGAAGAGGAACGCCAGCGTCCCTGGGAACTCGGTGTGGTCCCGCTGATGATCGCCGCCGACGAATGGGATCCCTTGAGCGATGCTTTGGGGCAACGTGCCCGCTTGCTGGAGGCGATCCTCGATGATCTGCTGGGTCCGCAACGGTTGATTCGCGAGCGGGTGGTGCCTCCGGAGCTGCTGTTTGGAAGCTCGGACTTTTTTCGCAGCTACCACGGTCTGAAGAAACCAGCCGGGGGGAGGCTGCAAACGTATGCGGCGGATCTGGCACGCGATCGGCAGGGGCGGTGGTGGGTCACCGGCGACCGCACGCGGTGTCCTTCGGGACTGGGCTACCTGCTGGAAAACCGGATCTTGATTTCGCGGCTCCATCCGCATCTTTACCGCCAAGGTCACATCCGTCGTCTGGCCACGTTCTATGCCAAGTTGCGGAGCAGCATGGGCCAATTGTCCCCGACGGCGGGGGACAATCCACGGGTCGTGCTGCTCTCGCCGGGCGAGGCGAGTTATCGCCATTTTGAAGATAGCTACCTGGCCCGCTACTTGGGGCTGACGTTGGCGGAGGGACGGGACCTGGCGGTGCGCCAAGGCAGGGTGATGCTGAAGACGCTGGGGGGACTGTTGCCGGTCGATGTGCTCCGCAGGCACCTCAGTGATGAGGACAGTGATCCGCTGGAACTGAATCCAAAATCGAGCCACGGAGTCAGCGGCCTGCTGAATGTGCTCCGCGCCGGGAATGTCGCCGTGACCAACGGGCTGGGGACGCGGATCGTTCAGGCGCCCGCCTTCGCCGCCTTCTTGCCGGCGATCAGCCGGTTTCTCTTCCAAGAGGAACTCCGCCTGCCCTCGGCGGCCAGTTGGTGGTGTGGGCAACCGCAGGCCTACCGGTACGTGCGCGAGCATTTGGATCAGTTGATCATCCGTCCGGCGTTTCGGGTGACCGGAGCGGCCCCGCTCGAACCGGCCAAGCTGTCGGCGGCGGCCAAGCAGGATCTGCTCCAGCAAATCAAAGCAGCTCCCTACCGCTACGTCGCCCAGGAGCCGATCCAACGTTCGACGGCGCCGGCCCTGGTCGATGGTCAGCTGGTCCCGCGTCACATGGCCCTCCGCTGCTTTTTGGCGTCGCAAGGCGGCGAGTATCATGCGCTGCCGGGAGGCCTGGTGCGGGTCGCCGCCGACTGTGCGTTGCTCGACCGGACGATGAGTGCCGGGCAGAGCAGCCAGGATTGCTGGGTGGTCGCGGCAGGCCCGATCGATCAGGTGACCTTGCTGGAAGCCCCGGGTACGCCGATGGAGCTGCGGCGAGGCGGAGCGGAATTGCCGAGTCGCGTCGCCGACCATCTCTTTTGGCTCGGTCGGTATTCGGAACGGGCCGAAATGCTGGCGCGGTTGATGCGGACCACCCTGCAGCGTTTGGCTGGCGAATCGGAGCGGGCTGCCTTGCCCGAAATCCCGACGTTGCTCCGCAGCCTGGCGACGCTGGGTCAGATCGAACCCGATTATGTGGTCGAAGGCTTGCGACAGCGCCTGCCGGATGTGGAAGCGATCCTCCCCCCTTCGCTGTTTTCCGACCGCGAGCCCCATGGACTGCGGCAGAGCGTCTCCGGGATGCTGCGGAACGCGTCGGCGGTCCGCGATCGGATTTCGTTGGACTCCTGGCGGATCGTGCAACAGATCGACAGCGAATTGCACCGCGAAACGCTCTCTCCCGACGGACTCGATCTCAGCCAGAGCAGCGAGCGGCTATCGCGGATCATCACCGGCTTGCTGGCCTTGAGCGGATTGGCCCACGAGAGCGCTTCCCAGTCGCTGGGCTGGCGTTTTTGGCAGATCGGCCGCCGCTTGGAACGGGCGACGCAGACCGTGGCCTTGTTGCAAGCGACGCTGATCGAAAGACAACCGAAAGAATCGCCGGTGCTGGAGGCCTTGCTGGACGCGACGGACAGTTTGATGACGTATCGCTCGCGGTACCTGAGCCGGATGCAAGCGATGCCGACCATCGACTTGCTCGTTTCGGACGATCGCAATCCTCGCTCGCTGGTCTTTTCGTTGCACCAGGTCGCCGAGGATGTCCGCAGCCTCTCCGATCCCCAGCAGATCGGGATGGGGGACGACGAACGGCTGGCGGTATCGTTGCACCATGCGGTGCAGATGGCCGAACCGCAGGTGTTGGACCGCGTCGACGACGGAGGCACGCGCCGGTCGTTGGAACGTGTGCTGGATTTGCTGGACCGTGACCTGCCGCAGCTGTCCGACGCGATCACGGCGCGGTACCTGATTCACACCGTGACCACGCGTCAGTTGACCGATAGCCGGCGGGGCGAAATCGAGGCGACGCGTGAGGGAGGCGAGTAGGCCGATGGTTCGCTACCGGGTTAAACATCAGACCGAATATCGTTACAGCGAAACCGTTTCGGTGTGCCAGAACCAGGTCCTGCTGAAACCGACCGAAACGGCGGGACTGCGTTGTTTGCACCATCGTTTGCGGGTGGAGCCGACGGCCACGTTCTACAGCAGTTACTTCGATTATTTTGGCAACAGCGTGCAATCGTTTGCGATCGAACACCCGCATCGTCGTTTGCTGGTGCAGGCCGACAGCACCGTCGAGGTGGCGGCGCGTGCTGAGGGATCGGGAAGCGACGCTAAGCCCTGGCGAGCGGCCGTCCAAGCGATCCGCGATGGCAGCGATCCCCGCTGGTTCGAGGCGATCGAGTACACCTTCGATTCGCCGATGGTCCGGCGGGGGGCCCCGTTCGCCGAATACGCGCGGCAGCTGGCGGCGGCGGGCGATTCGGTGTTCACGCTCGCCCGCCAGCTGACCAGCCACATCCATACCGACTTTCGATACGACACGACCGCTTCGGAGGTCACCACGCCTCCGGAACAGGCGATCGTTTCCCGGCGCGGCGTCTGTCAAGATTTTGCCCACGTTCAGATCGCCTGCCTGCGGTCGCTGGGCATCCCGGTCCGCTATGTCAGCGGCTACCTGCGGACGATTCCGCCCGCCGGCCAACCACGGTTGGTCGGGGCTGATCAATCGCATGCGTGGGTGGCCGTCTACTGCGGACCGCGGGACGGTTGGGTCGAATTTGATCCGACCAACGACTGCGTCTGCAGCACCGACCACATCGCCTTGGCCCAGGGGCGTGATTACCAGGACGTCGCGCCGATGCGGGGCGTGATGCTGGGCGGCGGGACGCATCAGCTGGCGGTTTCGGTCGACGTGGCGCTAATCGAGGCTTGATGCGGCGGGATCGGCTTCCTGCCGGCGACCGGCTGCCATCAGCGCTTGGTAACGCAGTTGATCGTCGTGCATCTGTAAGAAGACCTGGTACTTGCTGGCGAAGTAGCCTGCTTGCGCCGCGGCGGGTTCGATCAGCTGGCCGGCGGCCGACATCGCCGCCATCGCGGCGGGCAGGCTAGCGAAATCGCCAGCGGCGGTCGCGCCCATCATCGCGCCGCCCAGCAAGACCGCTTCGGGTTCCCGCGGCAAGACCAGCCGGCACTGGGTCGCATCGGCGTGCTGCTGCAAGAATAAAGGATTCTTCGTGCCGCCTCCGCAGACGATCAGCGTATCGATCGCATAGCCCTGGGCATTCATCGCTGCGATGATGTGCCGCGTTCCCAAGGCGATCGCCTGGAGGGTGGCTAGGTACAGCAGTGCCAGGTCATCGAGGCCGTTTTGCAGACGCAAGCCGGAGATCATGCCGCGGAGGTCTGGATTGGCCCGCGGGGAGCGGTTGCCATGGAAATAAGGACAGACGTGCAGCGTTTCGGTCAAAGAAGCGATCGGCTGCCCGCCGGCGAGGTCGGCGAGCCGGCGGTTCAACCATTCGTAGACCGAGCAGCCGGCGTGGTCCGCCAAGCGAGCCGCTTCGGCGGACGCCCCGTGCTCCTTGACGATCAGGTCGATCAGCGAGCCGGTCGCCGATTGGCCTCCTTCGGTCAGCCACCAGGCGGGCAACATCGCCGAATAGTAAGGCCCCCAAATCCCGTCGATAAACCGAGGCTGGGGGGAGACCGCCAGGTGGCACGACGAGGTCCCGCCGATCAAGGCGAGGCGTCGATTGAAGCTTTCGGGGGTCGGCGGCTTGCCATCGATCGCCGCCCCGATCATGCCCAGCCCTCCGGCGTGGGCATCGATGATCGACACCGAAACGGCGGTCCCGGTCACCAGCCCCAGTTCGGCCGCCGCCTGGGGATGAAGGCCTTGTCCGAGCGGCGTTCCCATCGCGGCGACCCGCTGGCCGATCTTGGCAAACCCGTCGGCGACGCAGGCTTCCAGGCCGACCGCGGTCAGGAACTCGGCATCCCAGCCTTCGTCTTCATGCCCGCGGTAGTTCCACTTGCAGACGGTGGAGCACAGCGAGCGGGTGAGGTCACCAGTGGCGCGCCAGGTGAGGAAGTCAGGCAGGTCGAAAAAGTGGGCCGCCCGGTCCCATGACGCTGGCAGGTTCTCCTTCAGCCAGACCAACTTGGGGATTTCCATTTCGGGCGAGATCTTACCGCCGACGTAACGGAGTACCTCGTGGTCTCCTTGATTGATCCGTCCGGCGATCGGCTTGGCCCGGTGGTCCATCCAGACGATCACGTTCTGGTTCGCCTTGCCGCTGGGGCTGACCGTGACCGGCTGGCCTTCCGCATCGATGGCGACCAGGGAACAGGTCGCGTCGAAGCCGATCCCGGCGATCTCCTCGGCGGCGATCCCCGCCTGCTGACGCGCTGCTTGCACGCAAGCGATCACCGCCTGCCAAATGTCTGCGGAGGACTGCTCGACGAAATCGGGCGCGGGGCGCCAGGTGGTGATTTCCCGGACCGCTTGCCCCAGTCGTTCGCCGTGGGCGTTGAAGACGCCCGCCCGCGCGCTGCCGGTCCCGACGTCGACACCGATGTATGCCCGGCCCATCATTTTCCTTCCTTCGGTGGGGTTGCCCGCGCCGGCGAACGCGGGGGATCGCCGGGATCGCCAAACAATGCGTATTCGACTTCCAGTCCCGGACCAAAGCCGAGAGCCAACCAGGGGCCCGCACGCTGTTGTCGCCACAGGTCTTGCATCAGGAACAGCATTGTAGCCGAGGACATGTTTCCGTGTCGCGCCAGCACCTGGTAGGAGAGGGCTAAGGCATCGTCGGACAAGGCGAGGGCGGCTTCGACGGCTTGCAGGATACGGGGACCGCCAGGATGCACCGCCCATTCGGCGATCGCGGAAATGTCCAGTCCGTGTTCGTCCAGCCAGGCTGGCAACAAGGCGGGCAGCGTCCGTTCGATGATGCCGGGGACTTCCGAAGA
>CAYNVI010000340.1:0-5702 GCA_964400585.1 uncultured Pirellulaceae bacterium
TTTGTGGCACAACCGTTGCTTACCGAAGTCTAAATGATCCTCTCTCTGGTGAGGATCATGCCGAGCGGGGCTGCAGGGACGCTCGCAACACGTTGCCGTCGAACCTCCTTTTTTCATGGAAAGATCAAACGATGTTAGTTTTAAGTCGCAAAGAAGGCGAAAGCTTGGTAATCGGCGAAGACGTGGTGATCACGGTCAACCGGATTTCCGGGAACCGGATCACGTTGGGGATCGAAGCCCCGCGTCACGTGCGGATCGTGCGAGGCGAGCTTGAGCCAGAAGGGACGGCCGCCCCCGAGCCTCGTCAGCAAAACGGCCCCCGCGGCTCCTCGGACGAAGTCGCCGAGCGGCAGATTACCTATCTAAAGGTCGATCGCTCGCTCTTCGAAAGCCATTCGGTGTTGCCTCGAGCCATCAGCTAGCGCGGCATCAGCTAGCGCGGCATCAGCTAGCGCTTTATCCGCTAACCCGGCAGCGAGCTGGGCGGCAAGGGGGCCAAGCGATGGTTGGAATCGATGCGGGTGCGGGTGATCGCGCCGCCGAAACAACACGCGACATCGCTCGCCTCCTGACGCGGCCGACGGTGGTAGTCGGTGCTGAGCAAAATCGAGCCATCTTTCTGCGCCGTAGCCGTGAGCTCGGGCGGAGAAGCGTCGATTTCACACTCGACGATCTCTGGATCGGTAGCGGGTGAAACCGCCGGCAGGTTGATGTTCCACAGAAAAGGATCCGCTCGTTCCGCCTCGCGGAACGCCTCTTCCAACATTTGCCCGAGCCAGCGGTCGACGTGGTCCCACGCCTTGGGCACATCCGGCCGGCGGTAATGGGAGACGGCGACCGCCGGGATCGACCGCAGGAAAGCCTCCCGCGCCGCGGCAAAGGTACCGCTGACCAGTACATCCGTGCCCAGGTTGGCTCCCTGGTTGATTCCCGAAAGCACCAGTTTGGTTTCGGGGGCCAGCCGTTCCAAGGCCAATCGCACGCAATCGACCGGCGTCCCATCGACCGCCCACACGCCGGGCTCGCGCTGTTCGACGTTCAGCGGTTGCCCGGTGCGGGCGCTGTGGCCACATTCACTCCGTTGACGATCCGGCGCAACGACCGTGACGTGGCATTCCCGGTCGGGCCCGACCACCGACCACCGCCGTTCGACCGCGGTGCGTAAGGCCCGCAGGCCCGGGGCATCGATCCCATCATCATTGGTCAGCAGCAGCTGCATCGGATCGTTCCGGTTAGGCTTGGGGCTCGGTCATCTTCCAAGGATCGAGGGCTTCCCGCAGCGTTTGCTCGGGCAGCACGCCCTCTTCGATGCAGAGCTCACGAATGGTTTTGCCGCTGGCAAAGGCTTCCTTGGCGAGTCTTGCCGCTTGTTCGTAGCCGATCAGCGGATTGAGGCTGGTGCACATCGAGAGGCTTTGCTCGACGGCCGCTTCACACCCCGCTTCGTTCGCTTCCATGTCGGTCACGCAGAAATCGACAAACGCGTCCGCTCCCGCCGCCAGTAAGTGGATCGATTCCAGCATCGTTTGCGCCATCACCGGCATCATGATATTGAGCTGAAAATTGCCACCGGCTGCCCCGGCCAGCGAAATGCAACCATCGTTTCCGACGACCTTGGCTGCGACCTGCATCAGCGCTTCGCTCATCACGGGGTTGACCTTGCCCGGCATGATCGAGCTGCCGGGCTGGCGGGTCGGCAATTTCACTTCGTAGAAGCCGCAGCGGGGACCCGATCCGAGCCAGCGGATATTGTTGGCCACGTTGAAGAGCGTCTGGGCGATGCATTTCAGCTGGCCGTGTGCTTCGACCAACGCATCGCGTTGGGCGTTGGCTTCGAAATGGTTGACCGCCTGGCGGAAGCCGAGCCCGGTTTCCTCGGCGATGACCGCCGCCACGCGTTCGCCGAATTCGGGATGCGTGTTGATCCCGCTGCCCACCGCCGTGCCGCCGACCGGCAGTTCCAGGACCGCCTCGAGGGCGCGGCGGGCGCGGTCGGCCGACAGTTCCAATTGGCGCGCAAAGCCGCCGAATTCCTGCCCCAGGCGGAGCGGCGTCGCGTCCATCAGATGCGTGCGTCCGATCTTGATCACCGCGTCCCAGGCAGCCGCTTTGGCGGCCAGCGCCTGCTGCAGTTTTTCCAAGGAGGGAAGCAGTGCGCGATCGATCTGGCGGCCCACGGCGACGTGGATCGCCGTCGGGAACGTATCGTTGGTGCTCTGCCCCATGTTGACGTGATCGTTGGGATGGATCGGCTTCTCGGTCGCTTTGCGATCTCCGCCTTGGATCTCGATCGCGCGGTTACTGATCACTTCATTGAGGTTCATGTTGCTGCTGGTGCCGCTTCCCGTCTGGAACACATCGATCGGGAACTGGTCGCTCAACTTGCCATCCATCACCTCGCGAGCCGCCTGCAGGAGCGCTGCGACCTGCGCCTCGGTCAGGGTATTCTTGCCACTTTCGGTGAGTTTTTTCAGGTCGCGATTGGCCGTCGCACAGGCGAGTTTGACCAAGCCCATCGCGGAGATCATGCTCGCCGGTAACTGCCACCCGCTGATCGGAAAATTCGCGACGGCCCGCTGCGTTTGGGCCCCGTAATAGGCATCAGCAGGGACTTGCACGTCGCCCATCGAGTCGTGCTCGACACGGAAATCACTCATAGCGCTCGGCGTGGGGTTGGGAGGGGAAAGGGACAGGTGGGGACGGCCACGGCCTGCGAAGCGGGCCACCAGCTTGCCTCCCGATATTAGCTTTCCAACCAGATCAGGAGTACCCGACTCGATCGGGGCCCCAGCCGCCATTACGGACAAAATTACGGGCCCCACCGCCCCCTCACGGGGACGGGCGCCTTGAAGCGTCCTCTCCGGTGTGCGATTCTTTGCGGGCTGCCGCCTGTTTCTCTCTCCGACCCACGCTTGGCTCGGCTGCCCCTTCGCTTTTCACGGACCTTCGCCCCGATGCGTGCTCTCGTCTTGTTTGCCTTGGTCGGCTCGCTGTTGCTCGCTTCTGGATCTGCCTTGCTGGCGGCGAGCGGGTCTCCCCTCTCCGAGGCACCGGCCGCCGCTTCGGCCGGCGGCTTTTTGGACCGCGGCTTTTTGGATGGGGGTCTCGCCTGGGCGGCGACGAGTTCGGAGGCGACCGCCGGGGGCTCGCGCGGCGAGTACTATCCGTTGCTGGTGCTGGCCATCGGGATCGTTTCGGTCCTCGGTTTGATCATCGGATTGAAGACCAATGCCTTCCTCGCCCTGATCATCTCCGCGTTGGTCGTCAGTTTGTTGGCGGCCGGCGACCCGGGGGAGCGGATGCAGGCGGTGGTCGCCGCCTTTGGCAGTTCGGCCGGTGGGGTAGGGATCGTGATCGCGATGGCGGCAATCATCGGTAAGTGCATGCTCGACAGCGGCGCCGCCGACCGGATCGTCCACACCGCCGTGAAAGCGACGGGGATCCGGCACGCTTCCAGCGGCTTGATGGGAAGCGGTTTCCTTCTGGCGATCCCCGTCTTTTTCGACACCGTCTTCTACCTGCTGGTCCCCCTGGCCCGCAGCCTCTTCAAACGGACCGATCGCAACTACCTGCGATACCTGATGGCGATTGCCACCGGGGGCGCGATCACGCATACCCTGGTTCCCCCGACCCCAGGGCCGCTGTTGGTGGGAGCCAACCTGGGAGTCGACATCGGGATGATGATGTGGGTGGGCACCTTGGTCGCGCTCCCTTCGGCCGTGGTCGGGCTCGCCTTTTCGGTGTTGATCGACAAGCTCATGCCGGTCCCGATGCGTCCGCTCGGCAGCGGTGAAGACCGGCATAACACGCTCAGCGAAGCCGAGCTACCGCCGCTGTGGGTCGCCCTCTTACCGATCATCCTGCCGGTCGTGCTGATCGGGGCAGGGACGCTCGCCAACACCCTGGCCGACAAAGAGGATCGTGCTCGACTCGTCTCGGCCGACCTGCTCGATCCGGCCGGCCTCCGCGAAGCTTTGCGGGACGCGGCCAGCGACGAGAGCCCCTCGCCGGCCCGGCAGATCATTCAAAGCGAAGCGTTGAACGACGCGCAGCGGGCCGTCCTGACCGCCCCAGGCCCGGTCAGTCCGGAAGAGCAGGAGGCGATGACCGAGGCCCTGAACGAGGTCTTATTGTCAGCGGATCTCCATGACGAGGTCGCCTTTTTGGGAATTCCCTTATCGGAGGTCGCCAAGAACAAATTGGCCGCCAACCAGATTCGCATGAAGCCGGTCGATCGACGCCGCATGAACCGCTCGCTGCTGGAATCGGCATTCCCCGAAGCGATCGCTCCGCATGTGTGGGATTCCCCGAAACGCCGCTTGGCCGATCGCCTGTCGTTATGGAGCAACGCCAACTTCGCCTTGCTGCTGGCGGCGATCTGTGCGATCGCCACCCTGAAAGTCGTTCGCCAACTCTCCTTACGGCAACTGGGCGAAGAGGTCGAAGAGGCCTTGATGAGCGGCGGGATGATCATCTTGATCACCGCCGCCGGAGGGGCCTTCGGGGCGATGCTTTCGCAAGCCAACGTCGGGACGTCCATTCAAGGATTTTTTGAAGGCTCGCGGGGAGGTGGCATCGCCCTCCTGCTGCTGGCCTTTGCGATCGCCGCCGTCTTGAAAGTCGCTCAAGGGAGCAGCACCGTTTCGATGATCATCGGTTCCGGGATGATCGCCAGCATCGCCGCCGGACAGACGCTCGACTATCATGCAGTCTACCTGGCGACCGCTGTCGGCTCGGGATCGCTGATGGGGAGCTGGATGAATGACAGCGGCTTTTGGGTCTTCGCCAAAATGGGCGGCCTCACCGAGGCGGAAGCCCTGCGGAGCTGGACGCTGTTGTTGGCAGTCCTCTCTGTGACCGGCCTCGGCGTGACGATTCTGCTGAGCCTCGTCATGCCCTTGACTTGAATGCCGGAGCCTTCTCGATGACGACGGATCCTGCGCCTTCCCGCCGCGGCCTCTTTGTCCTGTTCCTGTACGCGATGGCGGCGGCCCTGGTGACGGCCGGCCTGCTCTTTCTGAACGGAGGGCTGGTGATGGCGCTGCTGAATGTCGTGACCCAAGGGGGAGCTTCCTGGTTACGCGATGAACGTTTCATGCAGTTCGCCCTCTTCGCCGGCCCCGTCTTGTTGGTCGTCGTCGAATGGATGATGATCGATTTCCTCCGCACGCGGCTGTGGCGGTCTCGCTGATCCGACCGCAGGCGGGCCACCGGCGGGGAAAGCGGTTCCCCCGACGCCAAGCCGTTTTTCCCGGCTCCCGCTGGCGGGTCCCTTGATCCGGGTCCGTCTGCCAAGCAGGTTCGGCTGGCAGCGAGCGCGCCCCGCTGGCCCGCTGAGAATGCTTTCGCCGAGGGACCGGTCCTGCCCAACGTTTTCCCTCAGGCGAAGCCTTTTTCCATCCCCCTCCCCCGCATCCTGCCAAGGCAATGCAGCTTTATCTGATCCGGCATGGCGAAAGCCAGAACAATGCGGTCCCGGAGCACCAACGCATCGACGACCCTGCCTTGACGCCCCGTGGCCACAAGCAAGCCTGGTATTTGGCGCAGTGGATCCGCACGATGCCGATCGACCGGGTGATCACCAGCCCCTTTCGGAGAACCCTCGAGACGACCCGGCCGATCGCCGAGCAGACCGCGTTTCCGATCGAGGTTTGGCACGATGTCTATGAACGCGGCGGTTGCTACCGTGGCTTTGGCGATAC
>CAYNVI010000341.1:0-5683 GCA_964400585.1 uncultured Pirellulaceae bacterium
GGTAGTCCAGGCCCACGTTGTTGAGGAAACCCAGCCGCTCGCGGATCAGACCGCCTTGGTCGTGGGGGCAGGCATGCTGGGCCTGACCGCTGCGGCCCAACTTAGCGATGCCCGAGTCCGGCAGATTGTGGTCGCTGACCCCGCTGCCGAGCGGCTGCGGCATGCGCCCCTGTTCGGAGCAACGCACACGATAAGTTCCACCGATGGCCACGAGGTGCGAGGACTGCTCGACGCGCTCACCGATGGGCGGGGCGCCGACATCGCGGTGGATTTTGCCGGCGTGACCGCCGCGGTCGAAACGTGCCTCCAGGCGGTCCGGCCGGGCGGAGCGGTCCTGCTTGCCGGATCGGTTTTTCCCGCCGGTGAGATTTCCGTTGCCCCCGAGCAAATCGTTCGTCGCATGCTCACGCTTCGCGGCTTGCACAATTATCGACCCGACGATCTGCACCACGCCTTAAGCTTTCTGCAACGCACGATCGACCGCTTCCCGTTCGACCAGTTGGTCGGCGGAACCTTCCCGCTGGCACAGACCCAGCAAGCGTTTGAATTTGCCGACACGCAGCGGCCGGTGCGGGTCGCTGTGAAACCGTAACGGCCGCTTGCCGCCACCCCCAACGCGCCCGTCAGCGGCTGCGCCTTTGCGGCCCGGGCGGCCCGCGGAATTCCCCCGGACGGTCGGCCTGGGGAGGCGGCGGTTGAGCTCAAAAGCCCTTCCCCTTGGCTCCCGGGGGCGGGGATTGACTGCCGCGCACAAACAGGTCACGGAGGTGCCGCCGTAGATGGCATGGGGCGGGGCTTGCCCGTTCTCCCGGGCGCCAGGGCGTGGCCCGCGGACTTAAAACCTTGACACGTCGAGATCTTGCGATATATTGACAGGTGTTCTGGTTCAAGAGGTCTTGATGTCGCACGAGTCAAAGCCGGCTGGGTTGCCGGAGGCGTGCGGCACGGGAGGTTTGCGGACCTGGATAACGAGTCGCGGTTCGGTTCGGTCGGCGGTGGCTTGATGTTTGCAGGCTGCAGCGGATCGTGCCCGCTGGCATCCTGGATCGCCACCGTGCCTCGGTACCCATCTGGAGAGGGCACTTCATGCTCGGCCTAGCCATCGTCTTCGGCTGCATCGTCGGTTTTGCCCTGGGGTTGACCGGTGGCGGGGGCGGCGTCTTCGCGGTGCCGCTGCTGGTTTACGGACTGGGGGTGGCGCCGCGAGAAGCGGTGGGGATCTCCTTGGCTGCGGTGGGCGGTATCGCCTTGTTTGGTGCCGTGCCGCGGATGGTACGAGGTGAAGTGGAACTCCGCACGGGACTGCTGTTTGCCGTGGCCGGCATGGTGGGGGCTCCCTTGGGCTCCTATTTGGCGACGCTTGTTCCCGGAGAAGTGCTGCTGATCATGTTTGCGATGCTGATGTTGGTGGTGGCCCAGCGGATGTGGGCCAAGGCGAAAAACCCGCAGATCGCCAGCGGTGTCTGTAACAGCGAATCGACCGACGATCGTGATCGCCGTGCCTGCCAGCGTGACGAGGACGGACAACTCCGCTTAACGTCCAAGTGCGCTCGCTTGTTGATCATGATCGGCCTGTTGACCGGGGTGCTGTCGGGACTGTTTGGTGTCGGGGGGGGCTTTGTGATCGTGCCGGCCCTGGTCCTGTTCAGCGGGATGGCGATCCATCAAGCGGTCGCCACCTCGCTGTTTGTGATTGTCCTGGTTAGCATCAGCGGAGTCTCTTCTCACCTGGCCAGTGGAAATGAGTTCTCGCTGCGGACCACCCTGCAGTTTCTCGGCGGAGGTTTTGCCGGCATGTGGCTGGGGGGCATTGTCGCCCAGCGACTGAAAGGCCCGACGCTTCAAAAGACGTTTGCCGCGGCCGTAGTGTTGGTCGCGGTGTTCGTCATCCTCAAATCAGTCGTGTTGTAATTTCGACCGAACACTCGGTCGTTCCCGCGCTCGTCGCAATTTCAAAGGTGTTTCGATGGTTCGTTTAATCGTGTTCCTAATGACGTGCGGTCTTTGCCTGCCCCTGCCCGCTCCCGTCTCGGCGCAAGACGGCCCCGGCAAAGGGCGGGGCCCCGGTTTCGGGAACGGCCCCGGCGGAGGTCAAGGTTTCGGTCAAGGTCGCGGGAAGGGCCGTCAGCAGGGAAGGGCGGGACAGGGACCCGGTAGGCATGGCCCGCGGGGACGGCGGCACGATCCGCGTCACGCTGCCGATCACGCCGTCTTCCAGGACTTGCTGCAAAACCACCAGCAGATCACTCGGACCGTCAAGGAACTTCCCAACGGCGTGCAAACGGTGACCGAATCGGAAGTGCCCGCGGTTGCCGACAAGATCAAGGAGCATGTGGAGTGGATGCAATACCGCATCGAGAAGACGCATCCGATTCGCATGAGGGATCCGTTGTTTGCCGAACTCTTCCAGCACACCGATAAAATTCAAATGGTTCACGAAGACACCGAAAAAGGTGTCAAAGTTACCGAGACGTCCGACGATCCGTATGTCGTCAAGCTGATTCAAGCCCACGCCAAAACCGTTTCCGCCTTTGTCGAACGGGGGTTTGCCGAAGCGGTGAAGAATCACGCCGTTCCTGGGCAGAAGCAGGCGGTCAAACGCACCCCCGCGCATCCCCGGATCGCCGGTCACGGCGCGGTCGTCCAAATGGCGGATGCCGCAATGCAGCCACGTGACGGCACCAAATTGCTGATCGATGTCACGCGCGGCGGAGCACCGGCGGAACTCAACGGTGCCTTGGAGAAAGTCGCCAAGTATTTGAATATCTATGCCGGTGGGGGCGCTGAACCGGCCCAAGCGCAAATCGCCGTCGTCTTTCATGGCGAGGCCACGCGGGCCGTGTTGAATCCAGACGCTTACTCGAAAGCCTTTGGAACCCCAGGCAACCCGAATATCGAATTGTTGCGGCAACTGCACGAGGCCGATGTCGCGTTGTACGTCTGCGGGCAATCGCTGCTGGCCAAGGGCTCGGCTCCCGAAGACGTCGCCGTCTTCGTGGAAACCGCGGTTTCGGCGCTCACCGCCGTCGTGAACCTGCAAGCCGATGGTTACGCCTACTTACCGCTCGGAAAGTGACCGTCAGGAAAGACCTCCATGATGGAAAAAACGCAACCCGTCCCCGGCAGCGACCGTGACGGGCCTCCGGCCAAGCACGAACCGGTGGCGGAGTAGTGGCAACTCGAAACATCGTCTTGCTTGGGATCGGCCACACCAATGCCCACGTGCTCCGCCAATGGGTGAACGATCCGATCGAGGGGTGCGCGTTAACCTGCGTCAGCAAATTCCCGACGGCGACCTATTCAGGCATGTTGCCAGGCACCTTGGGTTGCCAATTTCGCGAGGACCAAATGCGCATCGACTTGCCGGCGTTGTGCGAACGAGCGGGCGCGAGATTGTTGCTGGCCGATACGAACGGGCTCGACCTGCCCGCCGGCACCTTGCATTTCGCCGATCACGACCCTGTCGCGTTTGACGCCCTGTCGATCGGCGTCGGCTCCATGCCCGCCGGCTGGGAAAGGCACGCCGACGTCGCTTCTTTGGTGCCGATCAAACCGATGCAAAACTTCTTAGACCGACTGCAGAAACGCTTGGAAAGCGTGTCAAACCGCGGCAGCGGTTCCCGCAAGGTGGCGGTCGTCGGGGGCGGCGTCGCGAGCGTCGAAATCGCCTTGTGCTTGGAACAGCTCTGCCAGCAGCAACCTATCCGCGGCGGTCTCTCGATCGAGATCTTCACGCGCAACGAGTCGGTTGCCGCCGGGATGAAGCCGCGCAGCGTTCGCCGGAGCGAACGACTGCTGGAGGCGCGAGGCATTCGCATTCGGCCTCGTCAGACGGTCACCGAGGTCGGTGATGACTTTATCGCGACGGCCGATGGGAGCCGCTACGAAACGGACGTCGTGATCTGGGCCACCGGGGCGGCGGCTCCCCCTGTGCTCGGCAAACTCCAGCTGCAAACCGACGAGCGGGGTTTCATCGCGACCTCCCAGACGCTGCAATCCCTCTCCGACCCACGACTGTTCGCGGTGGGTGATGCAGGAACCGTGCTCACAGCGCCGGCCCCCAAAGCCGGGGTGTACGCCGTGCGGCAAAGCCCCGTCCTGTGGCACAATCTGCGCGGATTGCTGACCGGCGGCGCGTTACAAAGCTTTGATCCCCAGCCCAATTTCCTGAAACTCCTCAACACCGGGGATGGGAAAGCCTTGCTTGAATATGGGCCGATCACGACCCACGCCCGCTGGTGCTGGCATCTCAAGACCTGGATCGACAAACGATTCATTTCCGAGTTCCAGGCCGACGGGTAGATCCCTCAGCGCGCGCAGGCTTGCCGTTTTCTGGGGGGACCGCCGATCGCGATCAGGCATTCGGCGTCTGTTCAAATTCTTGAACCTGTCGTTCGGCTTCTTCCTTGGCGACGCCGTAACGCTCTTGGATCTTGCCGACCAGCTCTTCCCGCTTGCCGGCGACGCGGTCGAGGTCGCCCTCGGTCAACTCACCCCACTTCTGTTGCACTTGACCTTTGACTTGCTTCCACTTGCCTTCAATCTCATCCCAATTCATTTTGATCTCCATGTCGAACGGTACAGAATCGTCAGGTAACGGAACACTCGGAGGCAGCCAAGGTGCGTCCCTTCGCTGGCCCTTGGCGCTTTACCGGCCCGTGTTTCGGCTGGCCGAGTGTCTTGGAGCGGCTCGAAGCAACGACCACGAGCCGTTCCCGCGGGGATCACTGGAGTGCATTTCCGGGGCCAACCGGTGGGAATTTCTTAAGCCTGCGAAATCCCTGCCGTGGCCCCGCCGTCGGCGGGATGGAGCTGCAAGCGTTGCTGACGGCGTGCGGCGTATTCCGCTTCCGCTTGTTCGGCGGCCCGCGTGTCACCTGCCGCCCGATAAGCGAAACGGAGCACGTCGTGGGGACCTTCGAACCAGGCGGGCAGATGGCGAAAGGCGACGCGAAAGGTGATCAGCTCCGACCGGCGTCCCAAATGCGCCGCCAATTCGGACCAGCAGATCGCCTCGGACAGTTGCCTTCGCCGCCAGGCGCAGAGCCCGGCGAGCCACAGCAGTTCCGGCGATTGAGGCTGGACCGCCAGGCCCATGCAGCAGCGCTGGAGGCTTTCGGCGTAGTCGCCCTGTTGGAAGGCGCAGCGGGCAGCGCAGTAGGCGGCCCAGGCGGCTTGCTCGCCCCAGGACTCCAGAGGGAAGCACCGTTCAAAGGCGGCCTGCGCTTCGGCATGACGAGCGAGGCCTTCCAGGGTCTGCCCCAGGTAGAACCACCAGCGGCCGTTCTCGGGATCGCGGGCGGTGAGCCGCTGCAAGATCGGCAGGTCGCGGTCGAGCTTATGTTGCATCTGGGCGGGCGTCTTGGCGAGCTCCCAAAAGGTCAGCCAGGGATGAAGGGCTCGCTGGGCTCCCCGCTCCAAGACAAAGGCTTCGTGGGTTTCCCCCCGCCAGGCTCCGGCTGCCGGCAAGCGGATGAGCCGTTCTTTGGCATAACCGCGCTGTTGGTCGGGGACCAACCAGGCGGCCACGTGCGGTTCCGCCGCGAGCGCCGCGTCCCAGTCGGCACGCCGGCAGTCGGGAGGAAACCGTAGCCGTTCATCGGTGTCGATCGTCAGGGCCCAGTCGGCATCGAGCTGGCTGGCAAAGTCGAGGGCCGCGTTGCGAGCCGCGGCAAAATCGTCG
>CAYNVI010000342.1:0-5656 GCA_964400585.1 uncultured Pirellulaceae bacterium
ACGGAAGACACTTGCATTTCTTTCATCAGCTCGCCGCAATTGGGGCACTTGCTCAAGTGGATCTTCATGCGCTTGGCAAGCGGATCCGACACGCGTCCCCTGGCAAAAGCATCCCCGTTCGCTCGCACCTCGCTGCAGCTAATCCCGCCGCAATGATATTCTTCGAATCCGCTGTTTCGAATCACCGCCCAGCTCCCCACTCCCACCAATAGCAAGACGACGGCGGCGCTCGCAGCGCGGGCAACCGCCTGGCTCCGCCGCCGCAGTTTGGACCGACGACCATAAGCTTGCAGGCTCCCTGGTTCACAGGGTTCCCAGAATCCGTTGCGATTCGATTCTGCGTTCATGAATGTTATCAATCGTGCGAGCTTGTAGGTGGAGACTCGCAGCCCGGGGGTGTTGCGATGAATTGTTGTAGATTCGGGCGTTGGTCTCTGTGAAGCTGGGTACACTTTCCCTTGGCGTCAAGGTTTTTGCCGGAGTGGCAGCGGCGGGACGAACACGCCGGCAGGACGGGCCGGCGTGGTCTCGGGAATACTCGGCGGTGCCGTGCCAACGCGTTCGGCCAGCCGCTTGAGATCCCGAATGACCACGCGTTGCCGGGCCACTTTCAGCAATCCATCCAATTGCAGTTCCCCCAACAGCACCGTGACCGTTTCGCGCGTCGCTCCGATGATCGACGCCAAGTCCTGTTGGGAAAGCTTGATCGACAAGCGGACCCCCTCCGGAGCGGTTTCGCCATACTGTTCGGCCAGATCGAGCAGCAACTGGACAAGCCGCTCACGGTTGGACCGAAACAACAGGCTGCGCAGCCGCCGCTCGACACGTTTTCGCCGCCAGCCGATCAGTTTGGTGACCCCGAAAGTTAATTCCGGAGACTCGGCCATCAAGCTGGAAACTGCGTTGCCTGGCAACAGGATCACCGTCGAAGCGTCGACCGTTTCCGCATGCTCTTCTCGCTTTGCCTCTCCCACCAAGGAAAGCTCGCCGAACAGCTCGCCAGCTTCGATGAAAGCCAGAATGGCCTGCTTGCCGTCGGAGGTGATCGAACACAGTTTCACACGGCCCTCGGCCAACAGCAGGACACCGTCGGCGGCATCGCTCGGCAGGTATACTGGCGTATTCTTAGGAAACCGCCGCACCCGCGCTCGCCGCTCAAGACGAGCCAACTGGGCCGGCGTCAATTGCTCAAACAGCCGGCAACATTTGATGTACCAGAGGCGTTCCATTGCGTCCTATCGTACAAGCGGCTCGCGCGTCGGATGCGATCGGATTCGGCTGTTCATGCGGCGTTGAACGTGCCTATCCGGGGATTGTAGGCTGCCGCTTCGGATAGCGACACCTGATCAGGTCTGCGCGGTCCAACAGGTCTGCGCGGTCCAAGCCGCTGCCCTTGTTCGCCGCCAGTCAGCCAGGCGGCGATCGCTCGGGTTTGCTCCAGTACACGACTGGTCGCCCACGCGGCGTTCTCAAACAGCCCGGTGGTTGAGCGGTGCACCCCGATCAAGTAATCGTCGCCGTCGCTGGCCGGACCGGTCACCAGGTCATGCCTCCGATTGGACCGATCGTAACTGTTCATGGGTTCTCGACCCAAACGCGACGTGCTTAGCAGGGCGGTAGTCTCGTACTCGCCGAGTCGACGTCCGATCCGTGGTTCAGGGCGTTCGCCCCTCCGCCGGTAGAGGCGGGAAACGCGTCGCCCTGAATCAACCTCGTTTCGTCCCGCGACGGCGGATCGGCGGCGCCCTGAGGCGTTGCAGAATCATGCGGATCAGGATAACGCATGTGAAAATGCTGCTCAAACGGAAATCCGATCGCCTCGCGGTTCTTGCATCGCTTACTTCACGTCGACGACGATCTTGCGAATCTTGCCGGTGAATTGGGTTTCGGTAGGGCCGTAGCCGATACCAAGGGCGACGGGGGTCTGGTTGTCGACGCCCACGTCAGCGGTTTCATCTGCGGAAAAAATGTATCCTTGGGTTTTGCCGATGCGGCCTTGGGCAACCTGTTTGCCATCCACTGAAAGTTTGGCGACACCCCCCTTGCCCATGCCTCCGCCGTCATCTTCGAAATCAAGCGTGACCGTCGAGTCGCCCGCGGGCAAAACGTCCGGGCTTTCGACGACGAATCGCTCGAGGCCGAGCCAGTTCTATTCATACGCTGGCTTGCCGTCGCGGAGATGCAGTGACCAACCGCCGTAACGACCGCCCTGGACGAGCAACGCGCCGGATGCACCACCCTCGGGAATTTCAATCTCAGCGGCGATGGTTGTGGAGCGATTTTTCACATTGATGAACGTATTCTCCATCATCCCGTTCATGCCTTCATACAAGGTCAGTGTCGTGCGTGTTCCCATCAGGTCGGGTCGGCCAGCGGTCGCCGGGTTGACCCGATCGAGGACGCGGTCATCAATGGGCAGGACCTTGTATTTGGCTGCCTCCGTCATGAACAACGCCTTCATCTCGGCGAGTTTTTCCGGAAAGTCGTCGGCGACGTTGTCCGCGAGACTGAAGTCTTGATGCACATGGTAGAGATCCCAGACGTCATCGGTGAGCGGCTGCGGTGTTCCGGTGTTCCATGGTGCCCGATGAATCGTTCTCGCGAACCAACCGTCGCGATAGATGGCCCGATTTCCAAAGATCTCGAAGTACTGAGTGGTGTGACGTTCGGGTGCGTCGGGAGCGTTGAAGGTGTAAAGCAGGCTGGTCCCTTCGATGGGCGTTTGCGGCGTGCCGTTGACGACTTTGGGTTCGGGCAGCGACACGGCTTCGAGCACTGTGGGAGCAACGTCGATAACATGGCCGAACTGCTTTCGCAGCCCGCCGCCCTTTTGAATCCCCTTGGGCCAATGGACGACAAGACCATTGCGGGTGCCGCCAAAATCCGAAGCGACCTGCTTGGTCCAGGTGAATGGTGAATCGAACGCGACTGCCCAGCCGGCTGCCATGTGTGGGAAGGTTTCTGGGCTGCCCCACTGGTCAATCAGCGGGAGCAAGTCCTCGACTTTCTCCTGAACGCCGTTGAAGTAAGTCATTTCATTGAACATGCCAACCATGCCGCCTTCGGCGCTGCTGCCGTTGTCACCCGCGATGTAGAAAATCAGGGTGTTGTCCATTTCGCCGATCGATTCGATGGCATCGACGAGCCGACCGATATGATGGTCGGTGTGTCCTACAAAACCGGCGAACGTTTCCGCTTGCCGTGCAAACAGCCTGCGCTCGTCATCCGATAACGCATCCCACGCTTTAATGTCTTCGGGACGTGGCGGAAGTTGGGTGTTCGCGGGAATGATGCCCGTTTGCTTCTGACGCTCGTAGCTTGCCTGACGAACCCGGTCCCATCCCCCGTCGAACTCGCCATGGAACTTTTCAATCCATTCCTGTGGCACATGGTGTGGCGCGTGCGTGGCTCCGGTCGCGAAGTAGGTGAAGAACGGCTTGTCGGGCGTGAGCGATTGCTGTGCCTTGATCCAGTTGATGGCCTGGCCGGTCATGTCTTCGGTAAAGTGATAACCTTCCTTCGGCGGCGGATTGATGCGGATGACACCGTCGTAGATCAACGGAGACCACTGGTCGGTTTCACCTCCGATGAAGCCATAAAATTTGTCAAAGCCTTGATGCGTGGGCCAACGATCAAAGGGGCCGAAGACACTGGTCTCCCAAGCTGCGGTTTCGTGCCATTTGCCGAACGCGCCGGTGCTGTAGCCGTTTAATCGCAGCATCTCGGCAAGAGGTGCGACGCTGTTGGGAATCGCGCCGGTGTTGCCCGGATACGCGGTCGATGTCTCCATGATCGAGCCGGCGTTGGCGGTATGGTGATTGCGGCCGCATTTGAGAGCCACGCGGGTCGGCGAGCAGAGCGCCGTGGTGTGGAAGTTGTTGTACCGCAAACCGCCTTGGCGCCTTGTCTGTTGAATGCAGTCACGAAGGAGTGTGACAGACCGCGAATTTTCGTTAACTCGGGCGACACCGGTTTCGTTACTTCCATCGCATGTGGCCGTGCCTCAATAGGCGAGGCGGCTTCCTGTGCAAGACACCGGCAAGCGCCAGGTGCCAGCAGCAGGATGACGGAACCGCTTTCATCTTCATGGGTGTCAACCTTAAATAGGGGTTGCGAGCGAATACGGGTCATTGCAAGTGTTGGGGTAGCGTTAAGGCTTGGTCTTCATCAGTAACTCGATATAGGGAGACGGGTTCCGAATTTGCACTCCCACCGAAACCAGCTCTTGCAAACTCGCCAGCCCCGCTCTGTCCGCTGACTGCAAGTCTGACAAGTCCAACGCTTTCATGTCATCTGCTGAGCGACAGGCCTTGGCCAGTTCGGCGACGTCGCCAGCCTTCAAGTGACCGTCTACCTTCAAAACGGTCCCAGGGTGGTGCTTGGACTGGCTGACGTGGATGGTCACAGTCGTTCCTTCGCAAAAGGTCCCAAGCGAGCCGAAGCCCTTTGATCTCGATCGATAAGCTACGACCGTGCCGCGAGCAGGTAACGGCAGAGAGATTGGAACGTAAGCGGCTGCTGGGTATGGACTTGTGCAAGGCATTTTGGTCCTGCGAGTAACCGCGCTCGGCGATTTCTTGGGGGGCAAAAGGGAAAGTTGCCCCCTTGTTCCTGCCCCTTGCCCCCGCTGTTTATACTTGGGCTGACGCCGTGCCAGCCTCGATGCTGGCAACTGGGCGGGTGCGGCGGATCCACGAAACGTAGGGGCCTTCGCAGCCAAGAGTTCCGCATTTAACGCCGGAAGCGACGTGAAACCAACGCTTCAACAAGAGCAGGACTTTGGCGAGCTTGTTGCAAAGATCCTTGCCCGTTTTGCATCAAGTACCGCGTCGGACATTGATAAACACATCCAGGAGAGTCTCAGCGCAATCGCGCAATTTATCGGGATCGAGTACGCCTATCTCGCTCATATTGCGGCGGACCACTCCTCATGGAGTGTAACGCATGAATGGTGCTCGCCTGGATCACCCAGCCTGATAGCTCAGTATCAGAATGTCCCGATGGGAACGTTCAACTGGAACGAGCAGAGGATTATCTCTGGCAAAAACGTAGTTCTGAATTCGCTCGCCGACATGCCAGAAACCCTACCGGATGAGCGTGCAAGACTCGAGGCAACGGGGTGCAAATCGAATTTGCAAATGCCACTATTTGGTGAAGAGGACCGAGTCAACGGCTGCATCGCTCTCAGCACGCTCCACGGTGAAGCCGTGTGGAGTGACCTTGGAATACAGCAACTCCGATTGGTTGGCGACGCGATCGCGAGTGCCCTTTGCCGTAATCAAGTCGAAACCGAATTGCGTCTTGCCCTCGCGGAGGTCGATCGCCTCACAGTGCAGCTGAGAGCCGAAAATGTTTATCTTCAGGAGGAGATCGCCAATTCTTTAGGGTTTGACGAAATCGTCGGCGAGAGTGCCCAGTTGCGGGCTGCACTTGCCAAGATTGAACACGTGGCAGGTACCGACGCAAGCGTACTGCTGCTGGGTGAAACGGGGACCGGCAAAGAGTTGTTCGCGCGAGCCATCCACGGGCGCAGTCGGCGCAAGAACCGCCCGATGGTGAAAGTCAATCTGGCTGCCTTGCCATCGAGCCTAATCGAGAGTGAGTTGTTTGGACACGTAAGAGGGGCGTACACCGGCGCGGTTGCCGATAAGGTTGG
>CAYNVI010000343.1:0-5653 GCA_964400585.1 uncultured Pirellulaceae bacterium
TACGAGATTCTCCGGAGTGACTGGAGTTCAGACGTGTGCTCTTCCGATCTTGTCGTCCAGGTCGAGCGCCCGGGCGGCTCGCCGCAGCTGTGGGCTCTTCGTTTCCACTTGGCCGACAAAATCCCACGGTCCGGCGGCGAGGAACCCCGTCGCGATCACCGCCTGGGGGTCTTCCGGCGCGAGCTGATCCCCGGCCAGCTGCTCGCGGAGGAACTGGTCGTAGGGCTTGTCGTGGTTGAATGCGCGAATCACGTAGTCGCGATACCGCCAGGCATGATCGCGGCGCTTATCTCGCTCGAACCCATGCGTGTCCGCATAGTGGGCGATGTCGAGCCAGTGCTGGGCCCAGCGCTCGCCAAAGTGGGGTGACGCCAGCAGCCGGTCCACTTGCCGCTCGTAGGCCTGCGGCGAACGGTCTTGCTGGAAACGACGAACCGTTTCCGGGGAAGGAGGCAGGCCGATCAGGTCATACGAGAGGCGCCGGAGCAATGTCCGACGGTCGGCTGCGGGAGCCGGTTGCAAGCCTTGCTCGGCTAACTTGGCGAAGAGGAAGCGGTCGATCGGATGGGCGACGGGCGGCAGGTCGGCAGGCAACGACGGGGGCGTCACGGGGGCGAGCGGTTGCAGCGACCACCACGCTGCATCCGCTTTGGCTTCCTCCCGCACCGTCACCCCCGCGGGCCAAGCCGCGCCTTCCGCCAGCCAACGTTGCAACCGTTGGATTTGCCGAGGCTCCAGGGGCATGCCCTCCTGCGGCATCCGCGGTCGCTCGCGATCGGCCGCCGTCACCAGCTGCAACAGCGGGGACTCGGTATCGGCGGCATCGAGAAACTGGCCGTCCCGAAGATCGTCGGCGGTCGCCAACGAGACGCCCCCTTCAGGATACGCCTCGTTGTGGCAGCGGATGCAGTGGGTGCGGAAGATCGGTGCGATCTCCTTCGCAAAGTCGACCGCCGGTGCCGCTCCGCCCGCCTGCGGACCGAGCAGTCCGCTGCCCAGGATCACCAGCAGAGATCGCCAGAAAGCTCGGAGGGGTGGGAGAAAACACATCGGTTTGGCGAAGCCCTTCAGCGTTGCCAGGCGAGCGCCCCGACGGTCCTCGCCGCCCAGGCGGGAGCCACCGTCGCGTCAGCGGGGCGTGAAACGGGCCCTGGAGTATAAATCATCCGGGGCGGCTCTGCCGAGCTTCGTCCCGCAGCGGTCCCGCGGTTTCGGTCGCTGACCCGCCTGCATTCCATTACCATGGGCGGAAGATCGCGCCTTGGAGTCGATCGACCGGTTTCTCTCCTCCTTCCCAAGCCCCGGCCCAAGCCCGATGAAAGCGACCCGCCCCCTCGTCCTCCTGCTCTGTTTGCTGGCGTCGCACAGTTTGCTGACGACCCGCCGCGTTGCGGCAGCGTCGCGTCCGAATATTTTGTGGTTGTTCGCCGAAGACACTTCCCCCTGGATGGGCTGCTACGGCGATCCGATCAATGCCGGGGAGACGCCGCACATCGATTCGCTTGCCGCGCGAGGCGTTCGCTTCTCCCGCGCCTTTGTCCCCGCCCCGGTCTGCTCGGCGTGCCGCTCGGCGCTGATGGGCGGCGAGAACCAGATTCGCTTCAACGCGCACGAACACCGCTCCTCGCGGGGCCCGGTCCAAATCGAACTCCCCCCCGGCATGAAGCTGCTCCCGCGCCTGATCAAAGAAAGCGGCTACTACACCTTCAACCTCGGCAAGACCGATTACAACTTTGTCTGGGATCAAGCGGCGACCTATTCGCTGCAAAAACGGTCGCGCAACAAAGTCCCCTGGGAAGCCCTGCAGCAAAACCAACCGTTCTTCGGACAGATCCAGACGGCCGGCGGCAAGCACAACACGGACAACTTCCCCGCTTCCCGCAAGGTCGATCCGGCGACCGTCACCGTGCCGGCCGACTATCCGCAGAATCAACTCTACCGCGAAGTCGTGGCCCAGCACTACGATGCGATTCGCAAAGACGACGATTTCATCGGCACGGTCCTCGCGGGTCTCCGCGAAGCGGGCTTGGCCGACAATACGATCGTCGTCTATTTCAGCGACCACGGGGCCAATCACCTGGTCCGTCATAAGCAGATGCCGACCGAAGGGGGACTGCACGTTCCCTTCATCATCGCCGGGCCCGCCCCGTACGTGCCGGCCCCCTCGGTCCGCGACGACTTGGTCAACCTGCTCGACCTCTCGGCGACCACGCTCGCCTGGGCCGGGGTCGAGATCCCCGAGCGGTATGAAGGGCAGTTCCTGTTCGCCGAAAAACTGGTCCCCCGGACTTACGTCGCCGCCGCCAAAGATCGCCTCGATCACACCATCGACCGCGTCCGGACCGTGCGGACCGATCGGTTTCGCTACACCCGCAATTTCAAAACCGATCGGATCTTTTTGCAGCCCCAGTATCGCGACGGACGGCCTCCGGTCGTGAACCTTCGCGAGCTCTATGCCCGCGGAGAATTGTCCCCCCGGTTGACCGAGATTTACTTCGGCGAGCGGCCCGCCGAGGAGCTCTACCAGGTCCAGGAGGACCCCGCCCAGGTGCAGAATCTGGTCGACGATCCCGACTACGCCGACCAGCTGGCCCGACACCGCAATTTCTTGGCGGAATGGCTGGCCCCTGGCGACGCCGGGGCGGTCGAGGAACCGCCCGCCGAACTCGCCTACCAGGCCCGCGGCCACAAATGGGGCGACGGGGTGAACCCGGAATATGAAGTCGTCCGCGAAGACCACGATGGCGACGGCCTGTCCGACGACTGGGAAGAGATCACGGGCCGCGATCCCGACGACGGGCGCCTCCTGTTCACCTTCGATTGCGGAGGATGGCAGACCGAAGGTTGGCAAGTGGCGGCCGGCAAGCTGGGGAACCTGGCCGGGTACCAAGGCTTCCTCGCCTTCCCCCTGCCAAGCGGCGTCGGCACAATCGTGCGCGACCGATTGCAGCTGCCGGCCGCCCGCAATCGAGGCGACCTGACCATCCGACTCCGCAGCTCGCAACCGGTCAAGCTGACCGCCTTGGCCGCCCGTGCCGAGGCCGGATTGCAGGTGATCGGCACCGCCTCGCATCCGGGCAGTGACCATTGGCAGACGCTGAGGATACCGCTCGACGAGGCGGCCGGCTGGCAAGGGACGCTCCGCCGCGTCGCCTGGCGTTTCGAAGCCGCCCCGGAGACCGTGATCACGATCGATCGGATCGCCACGGCCGCCGCCGAATAACGCCGCGCCCCGCCGGCTAGCCGAGCGCTTCTTCGCGGCTTGTCCGCTTTCGCCCGCTCTCTGGTACAGCGTTCGCTGCCTTAGGCTCTGTCCGAAAACCGAGAAACTGGTCGCGGAGCGACTCCGCTACGTCCCTTCTCCCCCGCCGCGCAGCGGATCGCGGGGGAGAAGGAGAGGATGAGGGGTGGTTTTCGGACAGAGCCTAGTACGTGCCCGGTCCGACCGCGGTGTGGCGGGGGCGGCAGGACCAAGCAAATCCGTCCCCCGGCAAAAAGCCTTGACACCTCGCCACTTCGCGATATATTGAATTTATCGGGTCGAGTGAACCGATAAAGGGGGTAGGCCGACGACAGCCCGCGCGGCGGGTACGGCCGCGATGCCCGGTCCCCTTTTTGCCCCTTTTGGATTTTGTCCCTTCGGATCGTGGACGCCCCCGCGTTCGCCCTGCCGGTGGGCAGCCAGGCTCTGCCGAGCCGAGGAGAATTGCGATGCAAACGATCACCCCCCAAGAACTGAATCAACGCGGCGAGTCGATCGACTTGGTCGACGTCCGCACCCCGGTCGAATTTCGCCAGGTCCACGCCAAGCCCGCCCGCAATGTCCCCCTCGATCAGCTCGATCCCCAGCGCGTGATGGAAGCCCGCAACGGCTCGGCCAGCCAGCCGCTGTACGTGATCTGCAAGAGCGGCAATCGGGCGGGGAAAGCGTGCCAGCAGTTCGAACAAGCCGGCTACGAGAACGTCGTCAATGTCGAAGGGGGCACCGAAGCCTGGGAGGCCGCGGGTTTGCCGGTCGACCGCGGACAGAAGGCGATGTCGCTAGAGCGGCAGGTGCGGATCGCGGCGGGCAGCCTGGTCCTGATCGGCGCGTTGTTGGCCGTCCTCGTCCACCCGTGGTTCATCGCCCTCTCCGCGTTCGTCGGCGCCGGATTGGTCTTCGCCGGGATCACCGACACCTGCGGGATGGGCATGCTGCTTGCCAAGATGCCCTGGAACCAGCTCGACAAGAACCAAGACGAAAAGAACCAGGGCGGCAACGCGCCGTCCTGCTGTTCTTCCTGAGAGGGTCTCTTTCCGGCCTTCGGGATCGTTCCTGCACGATGCCTGCTTTCCCTCCCTTCCTTTTCGTTCGCGCGGCTTTCCTTTTTCAGGAGCAGACCCATGTTGCTCAAATACTTTTATGACGAAGCCCTCGCCCACGCCTCCTACCTCGTCGGCTGCCAGCAAGCCGGAATCGCGATCGTGATCGATCCCGGGCGCGACATCGATTCCTACCTGACGGTGGCGGAGCAGCAGGGGATGCGGGTGGTCGCGGTGGCGGAAACCCACATCCATGCCGATTATGTTTCGGGTGCCCGGGAACTCGCCGAACGGGTCGAAGCCAAGCTTTACCTGTCGGATGAAGGGCCCGCCGACTGGAAGTACCAGTATGCCGGCGACTACAAATCGCAATTGCTCCACGATGGAGATTGCTTCACGATCGGCCAGCTGAAATTCGATGTGGTCCATACCCCCGGGCACACGCCTGAAAGCCTCTCTTTCCTGTTGACCGATCAGGGAGGCGGAGCGAGCGAACCGATGGGGATCTTCACCGGCGACTTCGTGTTCGTCGGCTCGATCGGCCGTCCCGATCTGTTGGAGGAAGCCGCCAAGGTCGCAGGGAGTGCCAAGGCGGGGGCGCATGACCTGTTCGGCTCGGTGCAACGGTTTCGCGAGCTCCCGGATCATCTGCAAATCTGGCCCGCGCACGGCGCCGGCAGCGCTTGCGGCAAAGGCCTGGGGGCGGTCCCCTCGTCGACCGTCGGATACGAAAAGCGTTTCAATCCCGCCCTGCAGTTCGACGACGAAGAGGCCTTTGTCCGCTACATCCTGGCCGATCAGCCGGAGGCGCCGAAGTACTTCGCGCTGATGAAGCGGGTCAATAAGGAAGGACCGGCGCTGCTGGGCGTACACGATGCGCCCCATCCGCTCGATGCCCGGCAGCTCGGCTCGCGCGTCCGCGGTGCCCTCCTGATCGATGTGTCCTCGCCCCAGCAGTACGGCGAGGCACACGCCCCCGAATCGATCAACATCCCGCTGGCGATGCTGGCCGACTGGGGCGGTTGGTTGATCAATTACAGCAAACCGGTTTTCCTGATCACCGACACGGCAGAGCGTCAGGAAGCGATCCGGATCCTCCGCAAGATCGGTGTCGAGACGATCGCCGGCACCTTTGACGCGGCGGCCGTCCGTCAGGCGGGCCTGGCGACCCAAAGCTACCGAACAGCCGATCCCGAGGAGGTTGCCAAGGAAGTCGCCGCGCAACGCTGGCGATTGATCGATGTCCGCTCGCAGGTCGAATGGAACGCCGGGCACCTGCCGGGAGCCGAACATCATTTCCTGGGACACCTACCGGGCGAATTGAGGCAGATTCCCAAAGACAAACCGGTCG
>CAYNVI010000344.1:0-3989 GCA_964400585.1 uncultured Pirellulaceae bacterium
GCCCCCTGGCGGTCTCCGCCGTGACCCACCGCCGAGCCGCTTGCTGCCCCCGGATCACTTCCATCGCTACGATTCGATCGCGGTGGCGAGGACGCTTTCGGCCACGTAGATCGGCAAGGGAGGATTGAAAGTCACTGCCACCGCGATCGCATCGCTCGGCCGAGCATCGATCTCGATCATTTCGCCATCGCGTTTCATCCGGAGCTGGGCGAAATAGGTGTGATCCTGCAGGTCGCTGATCACCACGCTGTCGAACTCGGCCCCCAAGGATTCAGCCACATTGACGATCAAATCGTGCGTCAACGGGCGGGGCGGCTTGTATTCATCTTTGACACGGCGGTCGATGTTGGTCGCCTCAAAGATCCCGATCAGGATGGGAAACTGACGCTCACCCTCGACTTCCTTCAGATAGATCACCTGGTTATCGCTTATCTCACTGATGATGATCCGCGTCAGCTTCATCTGAACGGGCATACAATCCCTCTTCACTCTTCAAGTAGAAACGCTGCGACCGGCACGACCAGCCCTGCCGGGGGCCGTCGCAACTTGAGCCGTCGCAAAGTCTGCTCATTATAGGACATGCCCGCCCGTCGATGCGTCGCCCCCGCGGAAAGAATCTCCTCCTTCGCCTCCCCCCGCTTCCCTCGCCAACCTCCTCCCCCGCCCGGTGCGACGGGGAAGGAGGGGCCTCCATATCGAAGCCGGCCTACCGATCCGCTCGGCCCCCTTCCCGCGACCCCCGCTTAGCGGACGGCGTTCTCTTCGGGCTGGCTAGCGACCCGCTCGTTCCACTGGTCGCTGAAAGCACGCACGATTCCGAGCACTTTATTCCACTCGGTCATCGCCTGTTCGACAGCGGGATCCCCCGCGGCCGGCTCCGCGGCAGCCGCCAAGGTGCTCGCCCGCGGTTCGCCTGCGTCGTCGGCCGTGGCCGTAGCCGGTGTCGCCGTGGCCTCTTCAGCCAGCTCATCGATCAAGGTTTCCAGGGCCGAGTCCTCGTCGTGGGCTAACGCCGATTCGACCGCTTCCAGGTCGATCTTCGCTACCGCTGCCTCGGCCGACTCCGACTCCGACTCCGACTCCACCGTTTCAGCCGCTTCCTCCGGCATCTCGGCGAGGGGGCAGCAGACCGCAGGGGCGCCGGCCAGTTCGCTATCGAGCGGGGCGGCGACCGGGGCAGTGGCCGACGGGGCGGCGGCGATGCGGGCGGCCGGCTTTGCGGCCGGCTTTGCGGCCGGCTCGACGGCCGGCTCGACCGTCGGCAGGGCGTGGAGCGCCGCCAACGCGTCCTCCAACGGCTTACCCGCCGGGGACGTGGCCCCCATCAGGCGGGCCAGGTCACGGCCGATCTGCTGGGGATCGAGCCGTTGCGAAAGGTGGTGCTTCGCTTCCAGTTGACGCACCTGCCAAACCGCTTCGTCGATCAGGCAATCGAGCGGCAGCGGATGCGGTTGGCGGGCGACGGGCGAGTTGGCGGGCGAGTTGGCGGGCAAGGCCTCCGCCTGAGCCACTTCCGTCGACGCGGCCGCCAGCGGTTCCGTTTCGCTCGCTGCCACCTCGGTCGATTCCGTCTCGGCCGGCCGCGGTTCGACAACCGCCACCGCCTCAGCTTCCTCCGCGTCGACCGCAGTTTCCGCCGTTGGGCTGTCGCCAGCGACGGCTTGCTTTGCCGGGGCTTCCGGCGTTTCCGCCAGCCGCTCGGCTTCCGCGGGGCCATCCGCTGCCGCGGGGCTATCCGCTTCCGCGAGGGCCTCGGATTCCGCAGGGCCCTCAGTTTCCGCGGGGGCACCCGCTTCCATGGGGCTATCCGCTTCCACGGGGCCATCCGCTGCCGCGGGGCTATCCGCTGCCGCGAGGGCCTCGGATTCCGCGGGGCCATCGGGTTCCGCAGTAGCATCGGCTTCGGCGAGGCCCTTCGCTGCGGCGAGACGCTCCGCTTCCGCGGGCCCGTCGACTGCCGCGGGAACATCGACTTCCGGGGGGGCCGAGGCAACTTCGAACAACGGTCGCAAGGGCGCGGTCGGCTGCCGGGGGAGACGCACCTCGGGAACGTAACGTGGCAACCCGAACGGGAACAACTGCCGCTTGACTCGATCGATCGCCGTCAAATCGTACGAGAGGTACTCTTCCTGCTCGACAAGCGTCACGATCACTGGTGAATCGGAACCGGCCGCTGCCGGGTCGCGCCCCGCTTCCGCGGGCACTGACGGGTGTTCGGCAAGCTCAGCGGGAGCGGACGGCGATTGCCTCAGCTTCCGTGCGATCGCGATCCGCCGCCGCAAGCTTTCGGGCACGCAGTGATCGACGCCGATCAGTTCGTGAAAAGCAGGAGAAGGCTCGGGCGTCAAACCGCCATGGCAGGGAACCGCTTCGGTCGCGTCCGTTTTCGCGGCCGCCACCAGGGCTGGCTCCGCCGGCCCGATCGCCGGGGCTCCCTCCGTTGCTGCCGGCGGCTCCAATCGCAACGATGGCGGTTCGTCCGCCGCTTCTGTTTCGGCGTCGATCGCGTCGACGCCGCTCGTCGCCGCGAGGCCGCGCGGCGTCAGGGCTGCGACCAGGGCCGCCGGATCCCAACTGCCGTCGCTCAACGACAACCGCGCCTCCAGGGCGATCGGCGCGGTGGGAGTGGCACGAACGTATTGCTGGCCCCAAGCGAAAGCGGGGATACAGCTCAAGGCAAAACTGGCTAACCAAGCGCGTAGGTGAATCGGCATCTTGAAGTCCTCCTGACGAAGCCAGCGGGCCATCCATGGATCTGGTAGTTGGCGCGGGCTTTGTGCTTTAGAAAAAATAGGCGGGAAGCTGGAAGGTGGGGTCAGACACCGGAGAGGTGGTGTCTCGAAGGGATCCTTCGTAGGGGTGGCTATCGGCGACCTTAGCGGCTGGGCAATAACGGAGAATGGCGCAAGGCCCTAGGATTTCCTGGCAGCCTGAGGGTCCGGAGAAGTGTCAGGGTCGTAGTGGCTGTGCCGCGGCCGAGGCCCCGCCGAACCGCCCGCCGAGGTACCGCCCCGTTCCTCCAAACCCTTCCAGGATTACCACCTGATGCCCGCGCTGACGGCCCTGGAAAACGTGTGGCACCGCCCGGCGCCTCAAAACCCTTCCAGGATGGCCAACAAGGCGGCGAAGGAGCGGCCTTCAATCCCCGGCCGCGAACTTTCCCGCGGCCCCGCCACATTCAGGGTCTCCGGCGATTCCATTGCCAGCCATTCGCGGACCGCGGCAGGCGACCAGGGCTGATCGAGCCGCACGGCCAGGCGGGGCCGCTGGAGACGGCGCGCCAGCCGCTGCGTCAATAACGTGCCGCCTTGCAACTTTCCTTCAAAGAGGATCAACGTGGCATCGCTGTCCCGCACGTTTTCCCGCGTCCGCACCGCATAGTCGCGGCTATCCAGCTCCTGCATCGCGTACCGCGAAGGGATTGTGCCATCTTCGGAAAGCCGATCCTTGGGGCACCACCCTCCCTGCTCGAGGCCTAACGCCAGGGCCGCTTCCAAAGCACCGCGATCGACCCCGGTTTGGCCCCCCGAGACAATCCGGCGGGGCGGGCGAAAAGCGGAAGGGACGGTCATCGGGCAAGCTCCCGGGCAAAGATCCGATCGAGGTCGCGGTCGGTCGCACTAGGTCGAGGTGGCACGCCAGCCCGACCCGCTTGCGGCAAATCCCAAATTCTGCCAGGCAGGAGGCGGCGGTGCGAGGAACGTCATCGGCTCTTTGCGGGTCGGATGCTCGATCGTCAACTGCCAGGCATGCAGCGCGATCCCGCGCTTCATCCGGGAGACCGCTTCGTACTTGCGATCACCCCAGACCGGATGCCCGCGGCTCGCCCACTGGACGCGGATCTGGTGCTTGCGCCCGGTGATCAGGGCGATCGCCAGCAAGGCGCGGTCGCCCCGCGTCGCCAGCGTCTCGTAATGCAGTTCCGCCGCCTGGCCCGAGGCGACCGCCTGCCCCTGGGCGCACCGCATGCGGTGCGCCGCGTCGTCTTT
>CAYNVI010000344.1:3999-5643 GCA_964400585.1 uncultured Pirellulaceae bacterium
TCCTTATAAACCGTATCGATCAGCCTGCCGGAGCCCGGCTGGGGGCGGCCGTGCACGACGGCCAGATAGCGTTTCGCGGGTTGGGATTCGCGGAATTGCTGCGACAGCCGGGCGGCCGCCTTGCTGGTCCGCGCCAGCACCAACACGCCGCTGGTCATCGCATCGAGGCGACTGACAATCCCCACGAACACATTACCCGGCTTGGCGTATTTATCCTTCAGATAGCGGGCCGCCAAGGCATGCGCCGTCGGCCCCGATACGCCCCCCATCGTAGGGAGACCGGCCGGTTTGTCGATCACCAGCAGGTGATTGTCTTCGTAGAGGACGGCCAGTGGGGGAGGCGGCGCGGGCATGGGAGGACGGGGTTCAGGGTTGCCGGAAAACAGGGACAGCGTATAATCAAGGTAGCAGAAAGCTGGGGGTGATCTGGATTCGACCGGATTAGCCGAAGCGTGGACTGCGTGTCGTGGTTGATCAGTTGGCCACGTAAAAAGCTGATCAAACTTTTACTTGCAGATGAAAATCTCGCAATGGCTGCGTAACTAAACGCAACCCTGGTTGATGGGGGCCGCCGGAGCCGCCTGAAAACCAGTCACAATTCCGGATCGCTCGTCGTCATGCCCAACACGCGATGAGCTAAACAATGTTTTGGGTTAGCCGATCGCGGAGCCTGTCGGGTCGCGCCGCGTGAAGCGAAAGAGGGTCTCTTCAGAGACGAAAAAAAAGCCCGACTACACACGTAGAGGTTGACGTGGACCTATCGCGGGACGGGGGTTCAATTCCCCCCGCCTCCACTCTCCAAGCCACTTGCGATGTTTCGCAAGTGGCTTTTTTCTTTGGTTGACGGCGATTGCTTTGATCTCCCAAGCGATCCCGAGTCAGATCGGTCCAATCGGAGGTCCAATTAGACGCTTTAACAGGCTGACAGTCGGGTTACCCGACCAGCTTACGCTGAGCAATCAGGAGCGTCGCCGACTTGTCCGGGGCGGCAAGAAATTGCCTGCAAGCGGAAAGGGACCGCCACAGGGAGCGTCGATCTCTACTTCCTTGTCCTCATGCCCACCGGCACCCGCCGCATCTGGGTCTCGCCCTGCACGGCAAACCCGAGGGGATTGGGGGTGACCCGGCAGGCTCGGAACTTCGAGAGGCACCTGCAGGACGAACGCCTCCCCTGGGCGATCCTGCGGCGGGACCAGGACCCGAAGCACGCCGAGGCGCTCGACGGAGGATTCCGCTCAACCCGTTTTAAGATCAAGAAAACGTGCTCGCGGTCCCCGAACCTGCCGGCATTCGTCGGGCGAGAGATCCAGACGCTGAACCACCAAGGGCTCGACAATCAACGGATCGTTCCACTGGAGCGTCCCCCGGACAAGGACTCGCCGATTGAGGCCAGCGAGTTGCGGATCGGCGATCCTTCTTCCATCACCGAGGGAAACCGTTCGGCAAGGAAGCTTCTGAGCTGACCGAAGACCTCGGGCGCCGATTGCACGAGGTCCGTCGTCTGCTGGATCAGGAGCGGGACGACGATCAGGCCGGCCACCACCACCACCATCAGCAGGACGATGAAAATGACCACGGTCGACATGACCCGGTTCAGACCCAGCCGTTCCAGCCGGTCGGCCACGGGATCGAGGAAATAGGCGA
>CAYNVI010000345.1:0-5638 GCA_964400585.1 uncultured Pirellulaceae bacterium
TGCGCGGCGGGGTCGGAAAACCCGTCCTCCAATGCCCGCAGCATTTCCTGCCATTGCTCCATCTCCGCCCGCAGTTGCGGATCCTGTTCCAGCGCATGACGGACCCGCTCCATCTCGTCTGGTTCGAGGGCGCCAAGCAGATAGCCGAGTAGATCTTCGCGCATCGGGAACGAAAAATCTTCGGAGGAAACAACACGGGGCGACACCACTGCCGCCCGCCTGACTTCCTACGCGACGAGTCGCCAGAAGGTTTTCGGGAGCCGCTCGCGGATCCGGCGAGCGGGACGCGGCGGCACCCGAGCAGGCAACACGCACGAGCAGGCGACCCGCGAATCGCGCCGGCTGCCCGCTATTCGCTGGCGGCGTGGCTGGCCGACCAGTTTTCGCCCAATCGCTGGACGGCGGCGTGCAGCCGGCTTTTCACCGTACCCACCGGAATTTCCAACAGCTCGGCCGCCTCGCGGTACTTCAGCCCTTGGTAATACACCAGCTCGACCACTTCCCGCATCGTGTCGCTCAGCGAAGCGACCGCACTGCGGACCCACTGGCCGTTTTCGCGCAACGCCGCTTCGATCAACGGATCGGGCGTGTCCCCGACCAAGCGATCCGACCAGTTCCGATCCTCGTCGCTGCCCGTTTGGGCTCGATCGAGGCTGGCCATCCGATGACGTTTATTGCGGCGCTGCGTATCGATCGCCTGGTTGGTCGCCACCGCATACAGCCAAGGGCGAAAGCGGCGGCTGGTGTCAAATTTCCCGCACTTCAGGTGGACTTGCAAAAACGTCCCCTGGAAGGCGTCTTCCGCCATCTCGGCCGAGCCGACGTAGCGGCGCAAATAGCTGTAGATTTCTCGCTCGTAGCGGCGGACCAGCAATTCAAACAGGGAGCGATCCCCATTCTGCTGGTACTGCCTCAGCAACTGCTCATCCGAAACGGACGTGGCGACCGTTTGCGGCTGTGGATTGGATTCCATGGCTCAAGACCTCGCATCTAGTCCCGCGGAAAGGGATTCCCTGAGGGTCGTTCGCGTCGCATCGATCCGAGCATGCGCCGCCGCCTCTCCCTCATTCGGGCCAACCGTCGAATATCTCCTGAACACCGCCGCGGGAAACGGTACGGGCCAGCAACAAATAGAAAAACAAAATTATGGCTTCGTGGGCTTTTCGACCCCGTGCTTGCCGGCCAAGGAGAGGCACCAAGGCGTCTTCCCGAACACCTTTTCCGAACCAATTTTTCCGGGGTGCCTGTTCCCGATCGCCGGCCTGACAGTATCGCCGGTCGCTCCGGCTTCGTCAAAACGATTTCTCAGGCGTATTTCCGAGACTCGCCAGGCGTAACCGCCTGTTTAAGGCGGCCGCCTCCTCGCCCTCCTTTTGACAATGCCAATTTGGCAGTTTACAACGGGCGTCACCCTTAGATAACGCAAACGCTTTGCCAAACCGCCCGAGAAACCGTTTTGCGCGATTCCCCACGTCCCTCCGCCGGGTCGCCCCCCGACCCCTTCCGTTACCGATGGGCTCGCCGAGGCGACATCAACGCCTTCTTCGGCTTGATGCTCGACAACCTGGCGGGGCTGATTTTGATGGTCAGCCTGTTGTCGACGATTTTCGGGATGGAGACCGACTTCGTCGTCCAAGCGATGGTCCCGGGGACAGCGCTGGGCGTGCTGGTCGGCGATCTGGCGTTCTTTGTGATCGCCTTCCGCTTAGCCAAATCGACGCAGCGGCATGACGTCACGGCGATGCCGTTGGGGCTCGATACGCCCTCGACGTTCGGGATGATCCTGTTTGTCGTCGGCCCCGCCTTTCAGGCGGGCCAGGCGGCCGGGCTCGAATCGCTCGCAGCCCACCGCTACGCCTGGCACATCGGGATCGCTTGCGTGGTCCTTTCGGGAATCTTCAAGCTAGCCTGTGCGCCGCTCAGCGGCTGGGTGCGTCGGCTGGTCCCCCGCGCCGGGCTGCTCGGTTCGTTGGCCGCGATCGCTTTGGTCCTGATCAGCTTCCTGCCGTTGCTGGATATTCTGGGCCATCCGCTGCCGGGAATGGTCGCCCTGGCGATCGTCCTGACCACGCTGATCGGGCGGGTGTCGTTGCCTGGCCGGCTCCCCGGCACCTTGGGGGCGTTGTTGGTGGCCGGCACGATCTATCTGCTGATGAACGGGCTGGAGATGCCGGGTTATGGCGGCGGCGAGGCGGCGCTCGCCACGACGCTCTTTCCGGCCCGCTGGCTCGATGCCTGGACCTTCGCCTGGCTGGGACAACTGGGCGACGCCCTCCATTATCTTCCGGTAGCGCTGCCGTTCGCCCTCGGCACGGTGGTCGGCGGGATCGACTGTACCGAGAGCGCCGCAGCGGCGGGGGACGAATACGATACGACGCGGGTGATCGGGGTCGAAGCGATCGCCACGCTGATCGCGGGCTTGAGCGGCGGGGTGATCCAGACCACGCCCTACATCGGGCACCCCGCCTACAAAGCGATGGGCGGCCGATCCGCTTACACGCTGGGGACCGCCTTGCTGATCGGCTCGGCCGGCATGGTCGGTTATTTCGGCTACCTCTACGCCTGGATCCCGGCACCGGCGGTTTATCCGATCTTGGTCTTCATCGGCCTGGAGATCACGGCGCAGAGCTTCGCCGCCACCCCCCCACGCCATTATCCGGCGGTCGCCATCGCCTGCCTGCCGGCGCTCGCCTTCCTGATGTACAGCATGGCCGATCAGATGCTCAGCGAACCGGCGGTGCGGGCCGCCGGCGTGACGATCCAAGAGGGGCTCAGCGGGCGGACCGCGGCGACGCTCGCCACGCTCACGATGCTGGCCAACGGGTTCATCGTGACCAGCCTGCTGTGGGCTTCGACGGTCGTCGCGATCATCGATCGCCGGTTGCGGACCGCGGCGAGCGTGCTGGCGACCGCCGGCGTCTTGACCCTCTTCGGCGTGATCCACTCGCCCGGATCGACCAATCGGATTTTCCTGCCTTTCGGCCCCGACTCGTTCGGTGATTTTGTCCTCGAAGCCGGTTCCCGCCCGGCGGTCTTCGAATTCGCCAGCGGCTACTTTGCCAGCGCCCTGCTGCTCGGCCTCTGGTCGTTCCATCACCTCGGGGCCCCGCCCCCGCCCGACGCCGAACAGGCTGCCCACTAGGCTCGGTCCGAAAACCACCCCTCATCCTTTCCTTCTTCCCCGCAATGAACACGCACTTACCACCCCCGAGGTTGCCACGCCCGATGTTGCCCCGCACGCTCGAACCCGAATTCAGTGAAAACGATGACGAAGCCTGGACCTACGACCAGATGGATCATGCGGCGGTCAATCAGGCCTTCGTCGACGATCTGCTGGCGGGTGGTCCGGTCGGCCCGGATGTGCTCGATCTGGGGACGGGCACCGCGAGGATTCCGGTGCAACTCTGCCAGGCCCTCCCGGAAGTGCGGGTGATGGCGATCGACGCGGCGACCAGCATGCTCGAGATCGCCCGCACCAACATCGACCTGGGAGGGGTCCTCGACCGGATCCAGCTGGAACATGCCGACGCCAAGCGGCTGGAGGCGTTCGCCGACGGGATGTTCCAGACCGTGCTCTGCAATTCGGTCGTCCACCACCTGCCTGACCCGGCCCCGCTGCTGACCGCTGCCCGCCGCCTTGTCGCACCGGGCGGCCGGATCTTTTTTCGGGACCTGTTTCGCCCCCCTAGTGAAGCGGCCCTCGAAGCCCTCGTCACCGCGCACGCCGCCGGGGAGCCGCCGGAATCGCAGCAGTTGCTCCGGCAATCCCTGCACGCGGCGTTGAGCCCCGAGGAGGTCCGCCAGGGGGCCGCCGCCGCCGGACTTGACCCGCAAGCGGTCCGCTTGACGAGCGACCGGCACTGGACGCTCGATACGGTCGTCGCGTAAAAGATCCCTACTAAAGATCGTCGCGCAAACCTGGTTCCGACCGGCCAGCGGCGACCGTCCCTCCGTCCCCTTCGCGATCACTCCGGCCCACGCTGGAGAATTTCGAATGCAAACCTACTTAGACCTGCTACGGGAAGTGCTCGAACGGGGCGTCGACCGGGAAGACCGGACCGGGACCGGAACCCGCAGCCTGTTCGGGGCCCAGCTCCGCTTTGACCTGCAAGCGGGCTTCCCGCTGCTGACGACCAAGAAGCTCCACACCCGCTCGATCCTTTACGAACTGCTGTGGTTCCTGCGGGGCGAGACCAACACCGCCTGGCTGCACGAGCAGGGGGTCTCGATCTGGGACGAATGGGCGTCGGCCACCGGCGAGCTGGGACCGATCTACGGTCACCAGTGGCGGAGCTGGGAGGCGGCTGACGGGGAGACGATCGACCAGATCGCCTGGGTCCAACAGGAGATCCGCGACAATCCGTGCTCGCGACGCCTGATCGTCTCCGCCTGGAACGTCGGGCAACTGGCCGACATGGCCTTGCCCCCCTGCCACCTGCTGTTTCAGTTCTACGTCGCCGGGGGGCGGTTGAGCTGCCAGCTTTATCAACGCAGCGCCGACCTGTTCTTGGGCGTTCCCTTCAACCTCGCCAGCTACGCCGCCCTGACGATGATGATGGCGCAAGCCACCGGGCTGGAGCCGGGCGAATTCGTCCACACCTTTGGCGACGTGCATCTCTACAGCAACCACTTCAGCCAGGCGGTGGCCCAGCTGCAACGGCAACCCCGCCCGCTGCCGAGGCTGGAATTGGCGGGCGAGCGGAACTCGATCTTCGCGTTCGAGTACGACGACTTCCAGATCCACGACTACGACCCGCATCCTCACATCAAAGCCCCGGTGGCGGTCTGAACCGATGGAACTGACCGCGATCGTCGCAGCCACGCCCACCGGCGTGATCGGCCGGGACGGGGAGATGCCATGGCAGCTCTCCACTGACTTGCGTCGCTTCAAACGGCTGACGATGGGGGGGACGCTGATCATGGGCCGGAAGACCTATGAATCGATCGGACGCCCCCTACCGGGACGCGAAACGGTCGTCCTGACCCGTAATCCGCACTGGCACGCCGACGGGGTCCAGCTCTGCCGGGAACCGGCCAAGATCGTCGACTGCGTGCCGCCCGCCCGCCCGGTGTTCGTGGTCGGCGGCGCCGAGATCTACCGGCTGCTCCTCCCGCAATGCCAGCATTTGTGGCTGACCCTCGTCTGGTCGCAGACCGCCGGCGACACGCGGATCGAGCTACCCCGGGAGGCGTTTCGGCTGGTCGCGCGGCAACGGATTCCGCAGGGCCCGCGGGACAGCGCCCCCAGCGAATTCCAAATCTGGCGACGACCCGCGGCGGGCTGAACGGACTGAACCGCGGCGGATCGACCGAGTCACCAGCGCGGGGAGGGCCCGCGAAACGCGCCCCCCCTCGCCCCACATCCATCACCCCCACAGCCATCGCCCCCTGCGAGACCCTCCCCTCCTAGGCTGGTTGTTATACAAATCTCTGAGGAGGCTGTTTCCTGGTCCCCCCGAAAAGGCGGCGCTCGGAGTGTTCTAGTTTGACACGCCATTTTCGCCACCTTTTGGGGGGAGAGGGTTAGGGTGAGGGGGCGCTCCGGAGGTCGGTGCTGCCTGACCAGAAGAGGTGTTTTTCCGGAAAACGTTGATGAAATGCCGACTCCGCCATAAGTCGTCGCCCCTCATGTGAGGCC
>CAYNVI010000346.1:0-3324 GCA_964400585.1 uncultured Pirellulaceae bacterium
ACGTTCGATCACCCGGATCCGTCCTCCGACCCGTTGGGACCCTCACGACGATTCGTCCCGGCAGGCACTGCTCCGTTCCATCCGTTATCCGCAATTGGAACCGTGGAACGAATCTCCTTTGATCGCAGCCATGCTGACCGCCGCGGAAGATTTACGCGATCAAGCCGGGCCGCGCAGTCTGGTCGTGATCACCGACGGGGCCGACAATCGCGTGCAAGACGATGCAGTGACCAATCCCTTGGGGCTGTCGCCACGCGATCTGCTCAAGAAACGTTTCAAGGGAACGGGCGTGACCGTCAACGTGATCGCTTTTCGCGTCGAGGCGGAAGAACAGCTGCCGGCGAAACGTCAATTGGCGGTGGTCGAGAAACTGTTGCCGGCGGGGCGGTTCGTCCAAGTTGACCAAACCGCAGAACTCGCGGAGACGTTGCGGGCGTTGCTCACGACTTCTTCCAGTATCGGCATCCAACAGGCAACCGGGGCCCCGGCGAAGCCAGCGAAGCCGACTCAGCAGGTCGCGAAAGCGGCTCAGCGGGTGGCGAGGTTGCCGCTGAGCCCCGCCACGCAGCCGCTCCACTGGAGCCCGCCGCTGCCCAGCGGACTTTATACCGCCGCCGGCTCGGCCCACGAGCCAGCCCGCACGTTCCAGATCGATCCCGGCGACCGACTTGTCCTGCAACGTTCGGCGGACGGTGGCTGGCGTCGCTACTCCCACTTGGCACATCAGTTTTCCTGGTGCCCGCAACAGTCCAGCGGCCGCTGGCAAGTGGGCCTGGTCCCCGTCCCTCTGGCCAGTCCCCAACGTGTCCGCAAGCAGTTGCGTCTCTGGGCACCGAACCATGGCACCTTGGCAATCGAACGGCCGGGCGAACTCTGGATCGAAGCCCACCAGCAGCACGCGCCCTTGCGTCTCCGTTGGTCGCGAAACCTTCAGCAACCAGGGCTCGTCTTTGACTTGGAAGTCGAAACCCCTGCTCACCTTCAACCGGTGTTCGATGTTTGGATCGGTGAGCGACCTTCCCACCCCGTCGGCTCGCTGATCCGCGATCGCGACTTCGATCAGTTCGCCGACCTCGCTCCGGCTTCCTGGCAAGTCAGCGAAGGCACGGTTCACCTCCGTTCGGCAGCGATCGAGACCCACGCCGTTCCCGACGAAACCGGAACGATCAGCGATCAGCCCTGTCTCGTGTTACGTGGGTCTTGCCCGCCAAGCACCGGATTCCGTTTCCGCACCGAAGGATTAAATGTAAAGGGGCAGGACGAACAAACGTTCAACGCCTCGGGCGAATGGACGCTCCGTCAATGGCCCGTCACCGAAGCAACGGCCGCAGAAAGCCTGCAGGCGGTTGAATTGATTTCGGTCGATCAATTGCGTCGCGATGCTCAACGGACCGGTGGGCACCTTCAATTCGGCGACGCGACGACCGCGGCTCCGGCAAGCTCACCCTTGGTTCGGCATCAACGGAGCACGCGATGAGCGAAACAGCCTCTTCCGCCAATCCCAGCAATTCCTCCGACGACGCAGGCGCACCGCCCCGCTCGCGTGACTGGCTGCAAGCATCACGACAGACCCGCTCTCCCCGGCGACGCACCGTGATGCTCGCCAGTTGTGCAACCGCTTCGCTGATCGGCATTCTCACGGCGATCGCTGCGCTACCGGAACGGAGTGCCACCGCCAAACTGATCACGATCTATTGCCCCCCTCCCGATGCCGAAGCAAGTGGCGTGGATGCCCCGCATGACCCGGCGCGCGATCCGCTGTGGGGCTTGCAATCGATCAATGCTCCGCAGCCGCCCGCCCTATCATCATCGCCGCCTGCAGCCTCCGCCCACGCCACCTCCGGCGCGTCCACCTCCGGCGTTTCCACTTCCGGCGCGTCCACCTCCGGCGCGCCAACTTCCCGCGCGTCCACCTCCGACGCGCCGGCGTCCGCCCCACGAGCATCCGCGACGACGGATTCTGCCAGCCCCGACTCGACGCCCGCGCCGGCAGCTGGCTCGGAGAAGACGACCGGCGAGAGTGCCTCCGCGAACACGGCCCCCCCAGCAACCCCGTCCTCGCCAGCGTCGACGCCGCACCAAGCCGCCGCCACCGCCGGAAAGGCTACTCCGGCAGGGTCGTCGTCGGCGCCTCCAGCCGCACACGCCTCCGCAGGCAAGTCCTGGCAGGAAGCGCTCCAGACTGTCGGACGACACGATCAGTTGGTGGTCCACCTTTCCGCGATGGCGCGTCTTTCCCAGGGGCAACTCTCCTTTGTCGGTCGTGATCGCCTCCAGCGCACCGCCCGGCCGATCGATTTGCAGGACGTGCTAAGCCAACTTGCCGGTCACCCATGTCGCACCAAAGTCTTGGTGCTCGACATTTTTTGGCCGCGAGCCAGCGAAGACGCTGCGCAGACCGAGCGGCGGTTACGAGAAGTGGAAACAGCGATCGAAGCGGAACTGGGCCGGCAACCCGATGAGCATCGCGCGGTCTTGCTGGCGGCTGGACCGCGGGGGCCCGCCCGCGCATTCCCGCTGCAGCCCCAGACGTTGCTGAACCATTTTCTGACCGAAGCCTTGGTCGGCGCCCAAGCCGACACGAACCGTGACCGGCACCTGACGATCAAAGAAATCGTCGACTGGGCAGGTCCCCGCATCGCGGCCGCTTCCGAAGCCCTCGGTGAAGGGACGCAGCGCATCCGCCTATTGTCGGGGAGCACTTCCTTGGTGCTCACCCCCCTGCCGGAACCCTCCTCGGTTGCCGCACGCTCCTACCCCCGCTGGCTCCGTGCCGCTTGGGAGCATCGCGACCGGTTCTTTGCCGAATCACACTGGCCATGGCACGACGTGCAGGGCGAAGCATGGAACCGCCGACTGATCGCTTTGGAATCACGCTGGCGACGCGGCGAATCGCCCCAGCCGGTTCGTGCCGCCTGCGAACGATTGGCGGCCGACCAGCGCGACCAGATCAACCAGGCCTTGTCGGCGCGGTGCCAGCAACGTCCGGACTCGCTCCGTCTCGCGGCCACCCGCTTTTCCCTTGCCAACACGGTCAACCCGCAGCAGGAAGCGGCCGCGCTGATCGCCGCTTGCCAGCAGATCCGCCAAACGGCTCCGCAGGAAAAACAGGCAGCCCGTCTCCAACAGGCCATCACCGCCTATGTCGCTCGCTTCCAACCGGCGCAGACCGCGCAGGCGATTGACGCGTTGCTCCGCCAGTTTGACCGGGGTGCTCGTCTCGACCCGCATTTCCTGCGTCTTGCCCAAGAGGTTTTCAAAGCTCTCCAGAAAGTCGCCCCCCAGCGACTCGATTTCCCAGTGCTCGACTTCCCAGTGCTCGAC
>CAYNVI010000346.1:3424-5637 GCA_964400585.1 uncultured Pirellulaceae bacterium
TTCCCAGTGCTCGACTTCCCAGTGCTCGACGCGATTACCAAGCTACAAAACGCCGAAGTCACTGGCGAAACGGCCGGCAAGATCCTGCAGCTTTATCACCTCCAGGATCGGTTGGGGGTCTCCCCGCAAGCGGTCCTCTTCCTTCGCCCACGATGGCGGACAACGGCCCGTCAGGCGATGCGCGCCCAACGTTTCGTTTGGAACCGCGGGATGACCACGGATGAGGCGATCGGTCAGAGCTTGCAGGAAGCCATCTTCGCCTGCCAGTCGACGGAAGCGGCCGAACAAACGGTCAGGGACGCGTTGCGTCGTCTACAAACAATCAACGCCTGTTACCGCGCCGATCGGCGCATGGACATCGCTTGGCAAGCAGATCACCTCGGCCCTCTGCAGCAGCGTTGCCACACCTTGCTCGCTGCACTCGGGCGCTTGCGCAACTCGCCGAGCGAGGCGGCTGCTGTGCGGGTCAGCGAAATCGCGACCGTCCGGCAAGCCTCCCAAGCCCTGCACCGCCAGTGGCAACGCGTGCAACGCGAACGCTTGGAAAGCCTAAAGGCCGCACGGGTCTTACCAAGCGCTGCGTTGTCGTGCTGTTTTTCCGCGGCCGAGCGAGAAAAACTCTTCCGGCGACTGCGGCATCCCGATCCGGAGGAAACGCTGCTGACCCGCCGGCAGCCGACCATCGAAAATCCGCTTTCGCCCCGGCGTCGTTCATCCACCGCGCACCTCGCGCCCCGTCCCCCCGCGGCAGCGCAAGCGGCGGATCCCAGCGAAGGGCTCGAGCGCTTGGACCAATGCCTCGCCGATCTGTTAGCCGACAGTGAAGCGGCATTTGACCGGTGGCTGCAATCCTGGATCGGAACGATGCGCCAAGTCGCGGCGCTTCCCGGCTACCAGCGCATCGCCGAACGATTGTCGATCTCCGGCGATGAAGCCAAGCTCCCCGTGGCGATCCGCGGCAACCTCGATCAGCTCTCCTGGGAACATCCCGAAGCGACCGTCCGATTGCACTACCAGGTCGATCTTCCGACAGCCGAAACGATCAGCTTCCGTTTCTTGCGTCCCGCCTCGGACAACTTGGTCGTCGAACCGTCGGCGGGGAAGCTGAGGCCCGACCAATCATTGGCGGTGCGCATGCGGTTGCGTGATCAAGCCGACGCCAGCGCTTCCACGCCCCCGCTCACAGGCGTTTGGCTGCGACTGGAAGAGGGCCCACGGCAGCAATTGATTCCGCTCGCGATCCCGACCCAGCCGTCTCGGCCGCAGGTCTCGATCGACTTTGGGCCCCAAGTCTTCCTCGATGGGAACCGGGTTACAGTGCCGCTGTGGCCTGGTCAGACGCCGCAACCATGGGCCTGGAGCCTGCAGGGCCGCGAACCGGATTTAGGTCCCCTGATCGTTACGGTGGCAGCCGCGGACGATCCGTCGAAGCGTTGGCAGTCAGCGCCCCTCAAGCCGCTGGTCGGCCAACCCCAGCCGATCCGCTTTCCAGCGGCGGCAGCGGGTGAGGCCAAGGACGCAGCCCCGCCGAACGCGGCCCCGATGGCCCTGTCTGGATCACTGCTGGTCAAGGTCTCCGCAGCCCAGGGGGATGCCTGTTATGGAACGTGGCGCATCGAACCTCAGCTACTCGATCCCCGGCTGGCCCTGATCCCTCGGGATGCGCACTATCATGTCGACCCCGCTGGTCAGAACCGTTTTACCGTGCGTCTCGATCGGGCGGCGGTCCCGTCGCCCGCCAGCGACAAGCCGACGGTTCCGCTCGATCGCTTTGCACCTCAGCTGGAAATCGATCTCGCCCAAGCCTTGCCGGCTCGATTCCTGGGAGCCGAAGCAAGTCACTTGCGCGGAACGCTGCCGGCCGATCAGTCAAGCATTGAACTCTTTGCCCACAACCTGCGTTTTCGCGAAGGGGGGACGGCGGCGGCCGAACTGCCCGTGGTGATCAACGGAGACCCCGGTTACTACAGCTTGGCCGCCCGCTTTCCCGCACGCAGCGGAGACGTGCGACTGGACTGGCAGCTGCAACCGACGCTACGGATCGAATGCCCACCGGCTGCCTATCCCGGAGCGGCGTTGCAAGCCAGCCTGATCGCCCGCAATCTCCGCGACGATGAACGGCTGGTGGTCGAACTGCTGACCGGACCGCCGGCAGGCCCGACAGGCGACTCCGCCGGTAGCGAACAGGTCGCCTGGCAACAAACCTTAGAAAC
>CAYNVI010000347.1:0-5635 GCA_964400585.1 uncultured Pirellulaceae bacterium
CCCGTTGTCGATCAGGCGAAGCCTTTTTTAGTCCCCCCTCCCCCAAGCCGTTCGCGGGAAACACGTTGCCATCGTGGACAGCGTTACCGCGAACGGGCTAGGGGGAGGGGGCTAGGGGGAGGGGCAGAGAACGGCCACGATAACGACCCGGCCAGCGACCTCGGCAACGGTCCGTGGGCGGCCGTTCAAATGCGGTGTCGCGGCTTGGTGGCGATCAAAACGTGACGTTTGCCGCCAGGCGGTCCCGCGGTCCGCTCGACGCCCAGACCCGCTGCCGCGATCGCCTCGCGGACCGACCGACCGACGCAGTAGGTCGTCAGCCGTCCTCCGGGGACCAAGGCGGCCGCCATCACGCGAAACCGCTCGGCTGTCCACAGTTCGGGCTGGACGGCCGGCGCGAAGGGATCGAAGAAAATGGCGTCGAAAGCCGCGCCCTCCCGCGGTTCCCACTGGGCCGCATCGGTGACGACCACCTGCACCTGCTGGGCCGGTGAGACCTCCCACCTGTAGGTGCCTGGCGATACCGGTGATCCCCACTGCGCTCGCCACTGCAGGTACGCTTCGGCCAGTTCGCCGCGTTCGATCCAGCTCGCCGGTTCCAGGGTTCGCAGCAGGGAACTGGCCAGCCAGGCGTGCTCCAGGGCGACGTAGTGAAGAGGCGTCGCCCGCTGCGCTGCCAGATCGACCGTGGCCAACATGGCCATGCCGGTTCCCAGCCCGACTTCCAGGACGCGGCTCGGGATGCCGGCCGCCAGCCGGGCGGCGAGGCCGCTGTTTTGCAGGTAGACCGAGCGGGTTTCGCTCATCGCTCCGCTGCTGCTGTGGTACGTCTGGTGGTCGCCCCGGCGGCTCAGCGTGCGGCTGCCGTCGTCGGTGATTTGGATCATCAGGTCGGGATGATCGGTCGGCAGCAGCGGGCGTGGCGGGATCGGCATGGGAGGCGTCCCAGCGGGGGAGCGGACGCGGATTGGCGACCACGGGTTGACGATCGTTGGCGGACCTTGGATGTTTAAAGACTCTGCCCCGATTTTTCAAGCGATAGCAGCTATGGCCCCTCACGCCTCTGTGGAAATTTCCACCGAATTACTTCGCACCCTGCACCGGATTCACCGGCAGCGAAGTGATCTTCAGTCCCGTCTCGCTCGGGGGCCCCGTCAGATCAAGGCGAGTGAGCAGGCGAACGCCGCCGCGGCCCAGGCCTTGGAGGATGCAAAAGCGAAGCTCAAGAAAGCGCGCCTGGCGACGGACGAAAAGCAATTGCAGCTGAAGACCCGGGAACAGCGGGTTGCCGAGCTGCAGGGAAAGCTGAATACCGCCTCGAGCAATCGCGAGTTCAGCGCGTTCAAAGAACAGATCGCGGCCGATCAGCAGGCCAACGACGTCCTCAGCGATGAAATCTTGGAATCGCTGGAACATCTCGACGAATTGGAAGCGGTCGTGCGGCAGCGCGAACAGGAGCTCGCACAACGCCAAAAAGATCACCAGGCCCTGCTCGAAGAAGTCGATACCCGGGCCGAGCGTTTACGCAAAGACCTGGAGCGTGTGGAAGCGCAACGGGGCGAAGCGGAAGCCCAATTGCCCGCCGCCGTGAAGGTCGATTACGACCGCCTGATCGCCTCGCGCGGCGAAGAGGGTTTGGCCCCGATCGAAGGGCACTCGTGCAGTGGCTGCTACCAGACCCTCTCGGTGCAGATGATCGATCAGCTCCGTCTTTCCAAATTCGTCCGCTGCCCTTCCTGTGGGGCTTGGATGTATCTGCCGGAAGATCACACGCTGGGGGACTGAGCGGGGGGGCCGCGGCCGGGCGATCCGCTGCGTTTCGCAGGCCTAACGGCGAGGGACTATATTGACGGGTCGATTCCCCATTGCCCCCCATCTTTGCAGAGGTCCCCTCATGCGCTCCCTGGTTTTTCTTTGCGGCCTGCTCCTCTGCACGTCGCTTGCCTCGGCGGCGGAAAGTTCGGATCCGCCGAATTTCGTCGTCATCTTTTGCGATGATCTCGGCTACGGCGATCTCGGCTGTTTCGGCAACCCCACGATCGCGACGCCCCACTTGGACCGGATGGCTGCCGAAGGGCAAAAGTGGACGCAGTTCTATGTGGCCGCTCCTGTTTGCACGCCCAGTCGCGCCGGGCTGATGACGGGGCGTTATCCGATCCGCAACGGGATGACTTCCAGCAAACGTGCGGTCCTCTTTCCCAATTCAGGGGGCGGGTTGCCGCCCGCCGAGGTCACGGTGGCGGAGATGCTGCAGGAGGTCGGCTACGCGACCGGCTGTTTCGGGAAGTGGCATCTCGGGCACTTGCCTCAATTCCTGCCCGACGAGCAGGGCTTTGATACCTACTTTGGGATCCCCTACAGCAACGACATGGATCGCGTCTCGGGCGCCCCCAACTACCTGAAAAAGGCGGCAGAGGACGCGAATTATCTGGCGGAGACGGAGAACTACAATGTCCCGCTGATGCGCGACAAGGAGATCATCGAACGACCGGCCGATCAGCGGACGATCACCCGTCGCTATGCCGAGGAGGCGACGAAGTTCATCCGCGCCCACCAGGAGCAACCGTTCTTTGTCTACCTGCCCCACTCGATGCCGCACATTCCCCTGTTCGCTTCCGAGGCGTTCCACGGATCGAGTCCTCGTGGCCTGTACGGGGACGTCGTCTCCGAGATCGATTGGTCGGTCGGGCAGGTGCTGGAAACGTTGAAAGCATGCGATTTGGACGAACGCACGCTGGTCATGTTCGGTTCCGACAACGGCCCGTGGCTGCGGTTTCAGACCCACGGCGGGTCGGCCGGCCCGTTGCGCGCCGGCAAAGGGACCACCTTTGAAGGTGGCATGCGGGTACCGACTCTGTTTCGTTGGCCCGGTCAGATCGCTGCCGGCACGACGGTCGCCGAACTGGGCTCGACGATGGACCTGATGGCGACGTTTGCCGAACTGGCCGGCGGCGCAGTTCCCACCGATCGGGAGCTTGATAGCTACGACCTGAGTGCCGCACTCTTGGGGACGGGCAACAGCCCTCGCGAAGAGCTCTTCTATTGGACCCGTGCCGAACTGCATGCCGTGCGGAGCGGGCCTTGGAAGCTGCACATCAAGCAGCGGGCACCGGTCCATTACGGCCAGCAGATCACCCTGGAATCGCCGGAGCTGTACCACGTCGAACACGATCTTGCCGAGCAATTCGACGTCGCCGCCGAACACCCCGAAATCGTGGAGCGTTTGCAGCAAGCGATCGACACGCATCGGGCCGGGATCGAGGAAGTTCCCGATAACCTGGCCATTCCGCTGCCCTGATCCGTGACATGTTTGTGAGCGGAGCGGCGCAAGCCGCCCGGTATTTCTTTCGGCTTTTCTTGGCGAAACCGGACGGCTGGCGCCGTTCCGCTACAAAGCAAGTGGCCGGGGGCTCACGGCCGTTGCACGTGACGCTGGGACGCTCAGCCCAGCATGACGCTCAGCCCAGCAGCTCGTGCAGCACATGGCCATGCACATCGGTCAGCCGCCGATCGATCCCGTTTTGGCGGACGGTCAGCCGCTGGTGATCGATCCCCAGCAGATGGAGGATCGTGGCGTGGATGTCGTAGACCTCGGTGACGCGATTCGGCTGTTGCGGCTTGAAGCCCCAGCGGTCGCTTTCCCCATAGGTTCCGCCCTGGATGCCGCCGCCGCAAAGCCAATTGGTGAACACAAAAGGATTGTGGTCGCGACCCTGGCTCCCTTGCGAACAAGGCATCCGACCGAATTCGGTGGTCCACAGAATGATCGTTTCGTCCAGCATCCCGCGCTGCTTCAAATCTTGGATCAAGGCAGCGGCTCCGCGGGCCATCCCCAGCGCCAGCGGCCGATGGTCGCGTGCGACGTTTTCGTGGCTGTCCCAGTTGCGTCGCGGGAACCCGTTGTCGTTGCCGCTCCAGATCTGGACAAACCGGACGCCTCGTTCGAGCAGGCGGCGGGCGACCAGGCATTTTCGCCCGAAGAACTCGGTCTCGGCTTTGACGTTGATCTCCGTATCATCGACGCCGGGCCCTTCCGGGGCGAGTCCGTACAGCGATTCGATGTAGGCCGGTTCGTCGGAAAGGTCCAACGCATCGGTGGCGCTCAATTGCATGGCGGCGGCCAGTTCATACGCCCGCAGCCGCCCCGACAACCGGTCATCTTGGCGGCGTCCATCGGCGTAGAGGTGATTCAATTGCTGCAGCGCTGCGAGCCCCGCCCGGTCGCTGGCAGGGTCGATGAAGTCACTTTCCGGAGCAAACAGGTCGGCGATCGGTTTCTTGCGGCCGGGACGGATCACCGTTCCCTGATGCTCCGCGGGGAGGAAAGCGGTACCCCAATTCTTCGCCCCATTGGAGGCCAAACCGCGGTGATCGGGGAGCACGACAAAGGCCGGGAGGTTCTCGTTTTCGCTTCCCAAACCATACGTGACCCACGAGCCAGCACTGGGGAAACCGGGGAAGTTAAAGCCGGTCGTCTGCAGCAGGGTTCCTTGGCTATGCACCCCGGTCTTCCCCACCACATTGTGCAGAAAAGCCAGCTCATCGGCGACCGCGCCCAAGGGAGCCACGATGTCGCTAAGCATCTTGCCCCGTTCCCCATAGGGCTGAAAGGACCAGGGGCTGGCCATGCAGGCCCCGGGGGTGCTTTGAAACAGTTCGACTTTCTCTCCCGGATCCCATGGTTTGCCATGCTGCTTGGCCAGCAACGGTTTGTGATCGAAGGTATCGACATGGCTGGCGGCGCCCGCCATGAACAACTGCACGACCTGTTTGGCCCGCGGCGGATGGTGCAGCGTGCCGACCGCGCCGGCCGCTCCACCCAACGCCCCTTCGCGCAGCAACAGCTCGGTCAGGGCCAGCCCGGCAAAACCGCCCAGTCCCTGCCGAAAAAACTGCCGCCGCGAACCGCCCGCCGCATCCGATGCGGCAGCAGCGGAGCCAGGCAGTGGACGGGCGGGGCGTGAGGAGGGCTTATTCGACATAGGTGAAGGCGCTCGAGTTGAACAGGACACGACCGAGAGTCGGGCCATCGTGGGTTTCCAGCAGACGCACCAAGACCGACCGTTCGGCGGCGGAAGGCGCCCGTCCCCAGACACGCTGACATGCCCATTCGACTTGGGGGCCCGGTGCCGAGGGAGCTTCCTGCTGGAGCCTCACGCCAAAGCGACGCGACATCGCTTCGATCAAGCGGTTGTTCCACTGCGTGAGGGCTTGCAGCGCGGTCGTCGATTCGTCGCGGCGAGGGACACTGATCGATGGATCCGCGCAGTCCAGCGTGGTCAGCATCGGTTGGGGTTGAGAACGGACGACAAAGCGATAGATCGTCCGGCGGTGCGCCGCAGGGTCTTCGGGATCGTGCTGACGGTACAAGTAATGGGGAGAGTGCTGGGGTTTTTCGATCACAAAATCTTGAAAGCTGGGACCACCGCGAGCGTCGGTTCGCAAACTGCCGCTGACCGCGAGGATCGAATCCCGCAGTTCTTCGGCGGTCAGCCGGCGGCGGGGATAACGCCAGTGCAATCGGTTCTCCGCGTCGCGGCTGGCATTGGTCGCATCGTGTCGGCTGCTCCGCCGGTACGCCTCCTGGCCACCAGCGAGGCGCACGATTGCTTTCCGCGACTGTTGGGGATCGACG
>CAYNVI010000348.1:0-5633 GCA_964400585.1 uncultured Pirellulaceae bacterium
TTGCTGGGCGAGCTCGATCTGCTGCCGTTCGTCTCCCAGCGGCAAGAGGGCGCGGGCGTGGCCGGCGGAGAGGCGATCGGCATTGATGCCGTCGAGGATCGGCTGCGGTAGTTCCAGCAGTCGCATCAGGTTGGCGACGGTGCTGCGGTCGATCGACAGCCGGTTGGCCAGGTCCTCCTGCGTGCAGCCATGCTGGTCGATGTAGCGGCGGAAGGACATCGCTTTTTCGACGGCGTTGAGGTCCTTCCGCTGGAGGTTTTCGATGATCGCCAATTCGGCGACGAGGCGATCGTCGGCCTCGCGAATCTCGGCGCGAACCGTTTTTAGGCCGGCATGGATCGCCGCCCGCAGCCGACGTTCGCCGCTGATCAGCTGGTAGCGTTGGCCGATCCGGCGGACGAGGACCGGTTGCAACTGCTCGTGCCGTTTCAGGCTGTTGGCGAGCGATTCGATCTCGGACGGATTGAATTCGCGCCGCGGCTGAAAGGGATTGTTATCGATTTCGTAGACGCTTAGCTCGACCGCCGAGCGGGACGAGGCGACGGGCGCGGCGTGTGCGGGCTCGGCGGGCGAAGCGGCGTCTGGCGAAGCGTGCTCGGGCGGGGCATCGGCTGGCGGGGCGGCGGCCGCGGGCGATTGCCGGCGGGGAGCGCCGCTGGCGGTCGAAGACGCGGCCGCGGCTCCGCCTCCACCCGCGCGCGGTCCCTGGATCGCTTCTTCGGGAAGCGGATTGCCATCCTCATCGAGCGGCGTCCCCAGCAACGCGGCAAGCCCTCTTCCAAGCCGCCGATCCTTACTTCCCGTCGGATTATTCACGTTCCAGCACCTCCATGCACAATTGGGTATAAGCGAACGCTCCGCGGCTGCGCGGAGCATAATCGAAGACGCTTTGGCCGTGGCTTGGCGCTTCGCTGAGGGTCACATCGCGGGGGACGACCGTATCGAAAACGATCTCCCCAAAGAACTCACGGACTTCACGATCCACTTCGTGGGTCAGTTCCAGACGCGGATCGTACATGGTCAACAGGATTCCGCCAAAGGTCAGTCGTCCATCGGCTTGATGCATCGCCCGGCGGATCACCTGGATCAGTTGCGTCAGCCCTTCCATGGCGAAGTATTCGCACTGGATCGGCATCAACACCTCGGTGCTGGCCGCCAAAGCGACCTGCGTGAGGGTGCCGACGCTGGGAGGGCAATCGAGCAGCACGTACTGGTAGGCATGCAGCCCATCGGTGAGGTGCTGGCGGAGCCGATCCGATTCCGGGCCGTCGCTGTTGGCCAGCTGATCGACGTCGTGAAAGCTGCGGCTGCCGGGTAAGAGGTGGAGCTCGGCCAGTTCCGTCTCGCGGATGCTCTCGCGCAACGGCACACTTTGGATCAAGGGGTGCCCGTCGCTGGGGCGTTCGCCGACCGCCCCGGTGGCATTGCACTGCGGGTCCATGTCGACCAATAGCGTCCGATTCCCCGCCATCGCCAGGGCGGCGGCGAGGTTGACGGCGGTGGTGGTCTTCCCCACGCCCCCTTTCTGATTGGCCACACAGATGATCTTTCCCATGAACCGCTACGTCGATCGCTCCCTAGGGCGGTGCGGCCGCTCCGCGTCTCCCCGACGGCGAAGCAGCCTCTTGCGCGGGGCTTCCTGCCACGCCGGAGCGATTCTATCCGGGAGGGGAACATGGGCAGAATGCCAGTTTCGTGTGAAACGGCGGGCGAAACAAGAAAAAGCCGCAGCTCGAGAGCGTTGCGAACCGCAAGGTCGTTGCGAAGAGCCCGTCTGCGAGCCGCTGGGTTAAGGGGTCAGGCGTCCATTGCCGGAACAGTCCCTGGGGATGCTGGGCACAAGGGACTGCTCGCCTGTGAGAAACACGTGGTCTGGCCACGCAACGCCGACCTCCAGCGGCCCCCCTCACCCTATCCCTCTCCGCCGAAAAGGCGGCGAAGATTGCGTGTCAACATGGGACGCTAGGAGCGCCGCCTTTGCAGGGGAGGGGACTTGATTGTGGCCCCATTTAGCTGCTCGTGAATGGCGGTTCTACCGAAAGATTGCCGCTGGCCTGCTTCGCGCCCAGCCGCTCATGTAAAGCAGCGCTGTCCAGCTAGGGCGGTTTCGCGTGGAACAACGGGCAGCGAAGGGCTGCCGCGTGGGCAAGCCGGGCGGCTGGGCCGGGCTGTTTCGCGTGGAACGCCTGTTTCGCGTGGAACGGCGGTCAGCGAAGGGCTGCTGTTTCGGGAAGCAGGACCGGTTGGTCCGTCTGTTTCGCGTGGAACTTGAAGCCCTGGGGCCCATGACCGCTGTGGAGCGTGAATCGCTGCGTAGCGAGCCGGTTGTCGCCGCAGAAAAAGCTGTGGGCAGCGTGCCCCTCGACGGACGCCCTCCACCGCTCCGCTCCCCGCCGCGCAAACGGGGGAGCTGGAAGGCGGCTGGAGGTGGCTCGCTGCTTGGCTTTCAGCCAGTCGTTTAGCTGAGCGGATTGAGCACCAGGCCGCTGAGCAGCTTCGGGTAGAAATAGGTGCTCTTGGCGGGCATCCGCTCTTTGTGGAGGCTGATCGCTTCGACGTCCGCGACCTTGGCGGGCATCACCAGGGCGGCCAGCGTGTAGGGCTCATTCGAGTCGTCTTCGCTCCGCTGGCCTTCCCCTTTCAGTCCGTCGACGGTCTCCTGGACCAGATGGACGTAGGCGGGCTTGGGATGTCCGGCGCAGCCGAGCAATTCGTCGATGACCAAGCGGTGCAGCAGGGTCACGCCCAGGCCGCGCCAATCGTCGCTCCGCTCCGGCTCCATTTCGCCGATTTTCTGCAGGGCTTTCTCGGTCGCTTCGCAAAGGACCCACTTGCTGTCCTTGGTGGCGTACAGGGCCATCAAGCCTTGCCGGTCGGCCTGTTCCATCTTTTCCCAACACTGGGCGGCCCCTTCCGGCCCCTCGGCCTCCACCGTGCAATCGAAGCAGTCGCCCAGCTTGGCGATGATTTCGTCGCTGCTGAAGGAAGGCGTGCCGCGGAGCAGGCGGTGGGTCGGCAGCACGATCATCCCGGGATCGCTCATCCCCACGCACATCGTCATCACAAAATTAGCCGGATGATCGTCGGGCAGCGGCCCTTGCTGCTCGGCCAGGTAATCGCGGTAATTGCAGGCAGTTTCGTAGCGATGGTGCCCGTCGGCGACAAACATCGGCTTGTCGCCGAGGATCGCGGCGACCGCGGCGACCGTCTGCGGGTCGGTGACTGCCCACAGTTTGTGCTTGACCCCTAAGTGGTCGGTCGCTTCGACGCACTCGACATTCGCCAGGGCTTCGTCGAGACGGTCTTGGGCGGCATTTTTGGGATCGGGGTAGAGGCCAAAGATCTGGCTGCAGTTCGCCTGGCATGCCTTGGTCAGCTTCAGGCGGTCGACCTTCGCTTTGGGGTGGGTCTCTTCGTGCGGGTAGATGTTGCCTTCTCCGAACCGCTGCAGGCGGACGCGGCACATGAACCCGCGACGGTTGAAGGTTTCGCCGGCGTATTCGAATTCCTGGTGATAGACGTAGAGGGCCGGTTCCTGCTCCCGTTCGAGGACCCCTTCGGCTTGCCAGGACTGGAAGAACTGGGCGGCTCGCTCGTACTTGGCGTCTTCGTCGTCGCCCGGTTCGGGACGATTGAGAATGATCCGGACAATGTTCGACGGGTGGCGGCGATAGAGTTGATCCTGCAGTTCCGGATCGATGACGTCATAGGGCGGAGCGATCACGTCGGAGAGCGAGCCGACATGGTCGAGGTTGTAACGAACGCCGCGGAAAGCTTGGATTTCAGGCATAAGAACAAAAAGGGGAGGGGGAAGCGAACGAGAAAGCTAGACGCCGTGGCGAGCCCCGGCGTCGATGGCCGACATGATAACGGGGATGCCGTTGAGATTTGAGGGGCTCGGCGCAGCAAAAAACCCGGCCGTCGGATGACGACCGGGTTTCCTGTCAGACTGGGCATCGGAGAGGCGCGGTTCCCGGCGGGCTGGAGCCCGCCGTCGGTGGGAAGTCCCGCCTCGCGACGACTAGTAGCGGTAGTGGTCCGGCTTGTAGGGACCTTCGACCGGCACACCGATGTATTCGGCCTGCTCTTCGGTCAACTTCGTCAGATTGACGCCGAGCTTACCAAGGTGCAGACGGGCGACTTCTTCGTCCAGATGCTTGGGCAACATGTGGATCGTGACGTCGTACTGCTCGGCACGCTGCCACAGTTCCATCTGAGCGAGGACCTGGTTGGTGAACGAGGTGCTCATCACGAAGCTGGGGTGCCCCGTGCCGCAACCGAGATTCACCAAGCGGCCCTTGGCCAGGACGATGATCGACTTGCCGTTGTCGAAGGTGAAGCGATCGACGGCGCCGATGTCGGCGGGCTTGATCTCTTCGTACTTGATCCGTCCGGCAGCCGCTTCGCTTTCCAACCAAGCCACGTCGATTTCGTAATCGAAGTGCCCGATGTTGCAGACGACGGCGTCATTGGGCATCTGCTTGAGGTGTTCAGGCTGGATGACCTTCTTGTTGCCCGTCGTGGTCACGAACAAGTGGCCTTCCGAGCAAGCTTGCTCCATCGTGGTCACTTCGAAACCTTCCATCGCGGCCTGCAGGGCGTTGATCGGATCGATTTCGGTGACGATCACGCGACAGCCGTAACGCTGCAAGGAGTGGGCACAGCCCTTCCCGACATCGCCGTAACCGCAGACGACGGCAACCTTGCCGGCCAGCATCAGGTCGGTGGCGCGTTTGACGCCATCGGCCAGCGATTCCCGACAACCGTAGAGGTTGTCGAACTTGCTTTTCGTCGCCGAATCGTTGACGTTGAACGCCGGCACTTTCAGGTCGCCCTTCTTCTGCAGCAGCAGCAGGCGATGGATCCCGGCGGTCGTCTCTTCGCTGATTCCGCGGATGTTGTTCAACAGTTCCGGGAACTTGTCGTGAACCATGTCGGTCAAGTCACCGCCATCGTCCAAAATCATGTTGAGGGGTTCGCCCGAGGGGAACGTCAACGTCTGCTCGATGCACCAGTTGAACTCTTCCTCGGTCATGCCCTTCCAGGCGAAGACGGGAATCCCGGCGGCTGCGATCGCGGCCGCCGCGTGATCTTGCGTGCTGTAGATGTTACAGCTGCTCCAAGTCACTTCGGCACCGAGCTCGATCAAGGTTTCGATCAGCACGGCCGTCTGAATCGTCATGTGAAGGCAGCCGGCGATGCGAGCGCCCTTCAACGGCTTTTCCTTCCCGTACTTCTCACGAAGTGCCATCAAACCCGGCATTTCGTTTTCCGCGATGTTGATCTCTTTGCGACCGTACTCGGCCAAGTTGATGTCTTTGACTTTGTACGGCATGGGGGTCGTATCGACCTGTGACACAAGCAGTCTCCTAAACGAATGAACGGTAGTGGTGAGCGCGATTTCGCGACCCGCAGCAGCCATCCCATGGGAAGCTGCCGTCTGGGCGGTAACCGCCGCTTCACGACAAGAGCGAACACATCATACGGATATCGGTGGCGTTTGTCAGGTGTTAAGGGTGAAAAGATTCGGAAATTTGCCGCGATTCGCGGGCGCAGAGGAAAAATAAACGCCACCAGACATTTTTGTTTTCAGCCCGCTTGGGGCCAGCCAGCCCTGGCCGCCGCACAAAACC
>CAYNVI010000349.1:0-5617 GCA_964400585.1 uncultured Pirellulaceae bacterium
GGCGCCGGCAGCATCACTTCCAGGGATAACCGCTCGGTGACGTGGGCGGTCATTTCAAGCCGCATCAAACCCGCTTCGGCCAAAACGATCGCGTCGTACAGGCCCTCGTGCAGCTTCGCCAAACGCGTTTCGACGTTGCCCCGAATCGACTCGATGACCAGATCGGGACGGCGATGCCGCAGCTGGGCGCCGCGGCGGCGGCTGCCGGTCCCGACCTTTGCCTGGGAGGGGAGTTCATCGAGGCTGCCGCCCTCGCGCGTGATCAAACAGTCCCCCACGGGGGCTCGGGGGGGGATGGCGGCCAGGTGCAGCGCGGGCTGCGGATCGGTGGGCAAGTCTTTGAGGCTGTGAACCGCCACATCGGCCTCTCCGTCGAGGAGTGCCTGTTGGATCCGTTTGGTGAAGAAACCGACCCCGCGGCCCCCCTCGATCGGCGTCTGATCGATATCCCCGCGGCTGGTCAGCAAGACCAACTCGACCGTTTGTCCCAGTGCCGTCAATTCCGCCGCGACCCACTCGGCTTGCCAGCGGGCCAGGGGGCTGCGTCGTGTCGCCAAGCGAATGGTAGAAGATGCATCCATTTCGAAAAAAACGCGCCTCGACGGGGGGAGAAAACGTACCATTACACGATAGATCGACGCGGGGGAAAACCGGTCGGCGGCGGCGGGCTTTGTTTACCTCGAAAATGAGTACGACAGCCCGGCCGAATCGTTTGAACCTTCCCCCTGGTGCGAAGCTCGCCTGCTGACCCGCTGAGGCGGCGCTCCGCGAGGCTTTCGAACCACCCTTCTCGGGGGTCTTCCGCGTCCAAGCTTAGCCGCGTCCCCTTCGCTTCTAAGGTCCTTTCCAGCCCTTCCGCAGCCCCCGGAAGCCGGCTAAGGGCTGTCCCCTTCCTGTTGCCCCGAGACATTCCGTGTCATTCTTTCCGGACGATGCCCAACCGACCAGCGGCGGGAGTGATCTCTCTCCCACCACTTCCGGTTTGGACGCGGCGCACCGGACCGAATTCGGCGACCTCGATTTTGAGCTCGATGCGGCCACGGCCGGTGAGTCCTCGCTGCCCGAGCAGGTGGGGGCTTACCGGATTCGCCAGCTGATCGGAAGCGGCGGCATGGGCCGCGTGTTCCTGGCCGAACATGGACGGATGGAGCGGCTGGTGGCGTTGAAGACGCTCTCGGCCCAACGGATGGGCGATGCGGCCGCCATCGAACGGTTTTACAGCGAAGTTCGAGCGGTGGGGCGGCTGTTGCATCCGAACATCGTGACCGCCTTCGACGCCGGCGAGATCAGCGGGATCCATTACTTGGCGATGGAGTACGTCGACGGCCCGACGTTGACGGCGTGGGTGGCCGAGCGTGGCGCGCTGCCCGTGCCGGAGGCGGTCGACACCTTACGGCAGGCGGCCACCGGCCTGGTCCACGCTCACCAGGCGGGCATCGTCCATCGCGACATCAAGCCTGGCAACCTGATGCGGGCTAGCAACGGGGTCATCAAGGTCCTCGATCTGGGACTGGCCACCATCGGTTCGGATCCTCGCGGGCAGCTCAAGAAAGGGCGACTCGTCGGCACCGTGGAATACATGGCCCCGGAGCAGTTGGAGCATGCCGATCGCGCGGACGTGCGGTCGGATGTCTACTCGCTGGGAGCAACCTTTTATTTTTTGCTGACGGGACAGACCCCCTATCCGGGCGAATTGCTGGAACAGATCCGCGGGCACCGCAACGGCCCGATCCCCGACCTTTTCGGAAGCCGGCAAGATGTCGATATCCGGCTCGATCACGTCCTCCGCCGGTTGATGGCCAAGCATCCGCAGCAGCGGTACAGCAACCTGAGCGAACTGATCGAAGACCTCGATCGCTGGTCCGAGGACAACCGCTCGGTGGGGTGGACCGACCAGGCGGCAACCCCGCTCCGCGTCCGCGAGGCCCCGACCAGCGAAGGCGCCACGACCACTTCGTCGGTGACTGAGGTGATGGGGATCGACCTGGGGATGTTCTATGCGACGGCGGCCTCCGCCGACCCGGCGGGGAATGTCCAGATCCTGGAAGCGGGCGGGGCTGGCAAGCCGCTCCTCCGCCTCGCCCTGGCCAGCCGCCACGGCAAACTCCACTTTGGCGGCGAAGCCTTGGCCTACCGGGAAAAGCATCCGGAACGGGTCACGCATTGTTTGCCGCTGTACATCGGCCGCGCCCAAGTCGAACGCCGCGTCGCCGACAAACAGTGCCCTCCCGAGGTCTTGATCGGGATGTTGCTCCGCCGCGTACGGGACACCGCCTGGAATCGGAAAGGGGTGCCGCGGGCCGTGGCGATCACGATCCCCTCCTGCTACGACCAATTCCACCGCCGCAGCATCGTGCAGGCCGCCGAAGTGGCCGGCTTTCGCTCGTTTCGCTTGATCGACCGCTCGCTGGCGGCCGCGCAAGCGATCTTGCTCGACGAATCCTCGGAAGACCGCGCCGAGCATGCCAACCACGTCGAACATCAGTTGGTGCTTTCGATCACGGGCAATGGAACCGAAGCGGTGGTGATCCGCCGCAGCGGGGGCCGTCTGCAGCAACTCGCGACCGCCGGCGATTGGCGTTCGGGAACCCTCAACTGGCAACATCGATTGATCGACCTGGTGGCCGAGCAGCTGCTGGAGCGAGAGGGGATCGATCCCCGGGCTTCGCTGATCGATGCCGCCCCCTTGCAACTCGCCTGCGAACGCGCGATGAACCAGTTGCTGCTGCAGCCGCAGGCGACGATCCAGTTCAAAGCGGGCAAGCAGAACCGCCGCGTCACGATCACGCGGGAGGCGTTCTTCGACGCCGGACAGGAAAGCCTGGCCGAAGTCGAGAAAATGATCGCGCGGGCGATCGAAGCCGCCCAAATCGACCCCGCCGAGATCCGGCACTGCATCACCGTCGGCCTGATGACGCGGATGCCGGCGGTCCGGGCCTGCCTGCTTCAAGCGTTGGGACACGAAGCCGAGATCCTCTCGGTCGACCGCAGCGATCTGGCCCGGGGGGCTGCCGCCGCGGTCGCCAGCGAACTCCCCGGCCGCACGGGCATCCCCTTCCCGCCGCAGGCGGCGGCCGCTCACGACCTGGGCATCCTGATCCAAGACAAAGGCGTCCAGAAACGCCAGGTCTTGCCGGTGGTCCCGCGGGGGACGATCCTGCCCGCGCGGACCAGTCGCCGCGTCACCGTCGGCCTCGACCACCCCGAACAGACCCTCACGATGGTCGAATCGTTCGGTTGGGAATCGCCCTCCTGGTGCGCCCTCGGCAACTATCGCTTCCCGGCAGGGGACGGCCGCTCGGCGGTCGAAGTCACCTTCGAGGTCGACATGAACGGGCTGCTGTCGGTCCGCACGCGGGATCCCGAAACGGGGCAAATCCAACGCATGGATCCGCTTCCGAAGCCGACCTTGACGATCGATGCATTGACCGAGTGGGGAGCGTGGATCGACGCGCTGGCCGAACAGTCCAACGACGCGCCGAAGCGTTAGACTATAGCCCCGGCAGTCAGCCTCTCTGGCGCCGCCCCTCGGTTTGCCCCGCCGTCTGCCGCCCAAGGAAGCTCGCTTGCGCTACGCCAACTGGTACGATTACCCCCAATACTTCGATCTGGCGTTTCGCGATGAAACGGCGTTGGAACTGCGATTTTTTGAAGCCGCCTTCGCAGCCCATGCAACAGGCCCGGTGCAGACCGTGTACGAACCGGGCTGCGGCAGCGGTCGCTTGGTCGTGGGGCTCGCCGCCGCCGGTTACCAAGTGACCGGTCTCGATCTCAGCGAAGCATCCCTGAACTACCTGCGGCGGAAACTAAAGCGGCGCGGGCTGGATGCGACCTTGGAACGGGACGACATGGTCTCGTATCGGATGCCGCGGCCCGTCGACGCGGCGGTGTGCACCTTCAACACCTTTCGCCATCTGCTCAGCGAACAACAAGCGCTCGCCCATCTCCAGGCGGTGGCCGATTCGCTCCGCCCCGGCGGGCTCTACATCCTCGGTTTCCACATCATTCCGCTAGATGCCGATCCGGACTGCATCGAGCGTTGGAAGGCCAAGCATGCAGGGACCGAAGTTTCGATCACCTTGGCGGTGGTCGAATTCAATCGGCGGCGCCGGCAAGAACAGATGCGGGCCACGATCAAGGCGACGCAGAACCGCGGCGGAAGCTCGCAGGTGATCCGCTGCCGCACCGAATTCCCTTTGCGGCTCTACACCGCCGCTCAAGTCGCCAAGATGCTCGCCAAAGTCGAAGCCTTTGAAATCGCAGAGATCTACGATTTCGACTACGACATCGACACGCCGCGCGACTTGGACGACGATTTGACCGACGCCCTGTTCGTGCTCCGCCGCATCTAGGCAGATCGCCGCCGGCTACAGCAGGTGCTTGGCTTTCACTTCCAGGTACTGGTTGACCAACGGCGCGGTCACTTCATCGGGGAACGCATCCACGACCAGCACGCCGCGATGCTGCAGGTCGCGGATCACTTGCTGCCGCCAGCAGAGGATCTCGGCTGCCGCTCCGGCGCGGAGCAGCGCCTCGTGTTCCTCCCTGGGATGATCGGCCGCATCGAAAAGTTGGCGATCCCGCAGCAGGACGCCGACCGGCAGGTGCCGCCCGCTGGCATTGCCCAAGTAATCGACGACTTGGCTTGCGTTGACTTCGTCGATCAAATTGGTCGTCAGCACGACCAGCGAGCGACGTTTGCAATGGTTCGACAGGTACAGGAACGCCTCGTCGTACCGCGATTCGACCAATCGCGGAAATTGATCGAAGCCCGCCTGAATCAAACGATTCATCTGATGCTTGCCTCCACGCGGCGGAATGAAGGCGTGGATCTTGTCGGAAAAACAAAGCATGCCGACCGTGTCCCCTTGTTCCAGGGCGACGTAGGCCAGCATCAAGACGGCATTGAGGGCGTGGTCGAGCAACGAGTAGCCAGCCCGCTCGTTGGTCATCATCCGGCCGCAGTCGAGCAGGAAAATCACCCGCTGGCTTTGGTCGCTTTGAAATTGACGCACCGTCAACTTTCGCCGCCGCGCCGTGCTGGACCAATCGATATGCCGGTAGTTGTCGTCGCGGGAATAATCGCGCAACCGTTCGAAATCGCTGTCTTGTCCGATCCGCCGGGTTCGCCGCACGCCGATCAGATTCAGGCGATTGGTGCGCGCCAACAACGCATATTCGGACAACTGCTGCATGTCCGGATAGACATTCAGACGATGCGCACAGGGGAGGGTCAGCTGCCGCCGCCAAAAACCGAGCAGACTCTGGGTCCGGACATAGACGTGGCGCAACCAGAAGGCGCCGCGATGACCGGGCGTCAATTGACGATGGATCGTCGCCCGCGACAAGGGCGGCAACCGCAGCGGGTGCTCCTCGGGTTCCGCGCGAAAGGAGCCAGGCAGGTCATCGCGAACGGCCCCCCGCAACCTCGTGAATCCGGTATTCTCCAGCAGCAGCGTGTAACGCAGCGGCTTGCCGATCGAGGCGGTCCGCGCGATTTCGCGGTGGACCCGAAGCCCGGCACGCGTGGTCAACAGTAACAGCGTCAGATCGACCGTGACCGCCGTCAATAAGAGGCCATCGACCACCGCGACCAAGAGGATCAAATCGCGTTGCC
>CAYNVI010000350.1:0-5614 GCA_964400585.1 uncultured Pirellulaceae bacterium
CATGCCGCGCGAAATCTTCCAAACGTTGCGGAGCACCTGGGTGGCCGGCAAGCAACTGCGGATGCGCCCGGCGTTGGCGAGCGACGACGACGGCGCGTCGGCGGCGGACAAGCCCTCCTACCGAGGAAAGCCGCGGGGCCCCAAGGCGAGCGGCGGGACCGCTCCCGGCAAACCGCCGGGTGGGAAAAAAGCGAAGAAGTTCAAAGGGAAAACAAAGGCCCGCCCCGAGGCAGCCCGTTAGCTTCGGGGGGGCCACGCCGTCGCTTCGCACGCGCGTTCAGCCTCCTCCTGCAATTACCCTTGGTGCTTTTTTCGATGCTGGCGGGCCGCGGCGGCGGAACGTCGCGGCGGCGGCTATCGCGAAAATCGGCGGCCGAGTTCGCGAGCTAACGGGCTCGGTTCTTCCGCTGGGGGACAGCAAGGCGGCGCGCGTCCCGCCGCCTGGTCGCGGGTTCTCCGTGCGCGAGTGCCGACCCCGCGTTGACCTCGACCAGCGGGGACCTATAGTCAGAAGTCGACGCTTGGTCCGTGGACCGGCAGCGTCCTTCTTCGCCCGGTGCTGCGATGCACGTCGCCGGGCATCGTGTGAGCGACGGCCCGGCGGGTTGCCGGGCCCTGCCATGGCCGCTCTTTTCCCTGCTTCAGGGACTTCTTCACGGGAAACGATATGCTGAATTTCTTTCGCCAAGAATCGGGATCCTTCAAGAACGACATCCTTTCCGGCCTGACGGTTGCGCTGGCGTTGGTCCCCGAAGCGATCGCCTTCGCCTTTGTCGCAGGCGTCTCACCCCTGATCGGGTTGTACTCCGCTTTCTTCATCTGCTTGGTGAGCGCGATCGTGGGGGGCCGCCCCGGGATGATCTCGGGTGCGACCGGCGCGATGGCAGTAGTCGTCGTCACCCTGGTGGCCGAACATGGCATTGAATACCTCTTCCCGACGGTCCTCCTCTGCGGCTTATTGCAAATCGCCGTGGGCCTCGGCCGTCTCGGCAAACTGATACGCATGGTGCCGCACTCGGTGATGCTCGGTTTCGTCAATGGCCTGGCGATCGTGATCGGGCTAGCCCAATTGGGCAGCTTCAAGACCCTCTCGGCCGAGGGCACGCTGGTCTTCCTCCGCGACACCCGCTTGTGGTTGATGCTGGCGCTGGTCGCCCTCACGATGGGCATCATCTGGCTGCTCCCCCGCTTGACCCGCGCGGTCCCCGCCTCGCTGGTCGCGATCGTGACCGTGACGCTGATCTCGATCGGGATCAACCACACGGTCTCTTCGCAGCAAGACAAGCACTTGCTGGCGACAGTGGGCGACATGTTGGAAACCAACACGCAGGCCGCCGCGCACCTGGAAATCCGGACGGCTGCGGCGGAGAGCTCGTCCGAATCGGCCGAGGCGGTCCAACTGATCAGCATGGCGGGAGACGGGACGGGCGCTGGCGGGAAGCTGCCGATCAGCCCCGCGGAGGTGGCCCAAGCGGACAATGCGGGGATCAGCGGGGGCCTGCCCCGTCCCTTCTTTCTCGACTACGCGATGGTGCCCTTCAACCTGGAAACCTTGCGGATCATTTTCCCCTTCGCCATCGTGCTCTGCGGCGTCGGTCTGATCGAATCGTTGATGACGCTCAGCCTGATCGACGAGATCACCGAAACCCGCGGCCAAGGCAACCGGGAATGCATCGGTCAAGGCTCAGCCAATATCGTCTGCGGCCTGTTTGGCGGCATGGGAGGCTGCGCGATGATCGGGCAATCCTTGATCAACGTCAATTCGGGCGGACGCGGCCGGCTTTCCGGCATCGCCGCGGCCGTCTCGCTGCTGATCTTCGTTCTCTTCCTGGCTCCTCTGATTGAACAGATTCCGATGGCCGCCTTGGTCGGCGTGATGTTCATGGTCGTGATCGGGACCTTTGAATGGGCCTCGCTGAAGATGGTCCGACGGATGCCGCGGAGCGACGTCTTCGTGATGGTCCTGGTCGCCGGCTACACCGTCATCATGCACGACCTGGCCTCGGCCGTGATCCTGGGCGTGATCGTCTCCGCCCTGGTCTTCGCTTGGCAGCATGCCACCCACATCGCCGCCGACGTTAAGTACAACGAGCACGGCAGCAAGATCTATCAGCTGCACGGCCCGCTCTTCTTCGCGTCGGTCTCGTCCTTCAAAGAGATGTTCGACGTCTCCAAAGATCCGGACGATGTGGTGATCGACTTCTACTACTCGCGGGTCTATGACCAGTCGGCGCTGGAAGCGATCAACAGCCTGGCCGCGAAATACGAAAGTTGCGACAAGCGGCTGCACCTGACGCACCTCAGCCCGGAATGCCGGGGGCTGCTCGACCGCGCCGGGGACCTGGTCGAGATCAATCTTTCGGAAGACCCGCAGTACCACGTGGCGACCGACCGCCTGGGTTAGCCGCCGTGTCGGCTGGGTGCTGCCGTGCGAACCACTGCAGCGCCCACGGCGTGGACCGTCCGGCAAGCGGTGCGGAGAGGCGGTGCGGAGAGGCGGCCAAGCGGTGCGCACGGGCGGCTCAGTGACCGGGATTCTCGTACCAGATGACGCCGAGGTTCTTCCGTTCCTCACAGGTCAACACGTCGGCGTCGCCGTCGCCGTCGAGATCGAGGCATTCGATGCGATCGAACTTGCCTCCCGGCGGCGTATCGATCGGTTCGGGGGGCCCGCGGCGGGGCAGCCACCAAACTCCAGGCTGCTGCCGCTCCGCCGCCACCGCATGGGTGTTGGCCGTCAAGATCAGGCCGGCAGAACCTCCTCGAGCCGCAGCCGGCAGGCGGCGAATCGCTTTGCCATAGGTGACCTGCGGTGGATTGGGGCGCGGATGGACTTCCCAATCTTCTGCGTCCTGGCGGATGAAATCGAGCCAACGCCCTCCGCGGGTCGCGACCAGCACCCGGGCGGGATCGGCATCGAGGAACAGCACCTCCTCCTGCCCGCCTCCGATCGGATGATCGTGCCAGACCTCGCCCTCTTGCTGCGGGTGCTCGAGCCAACCCACACCCCGCCGTGGCCCTTTGCGATCGCTGTAGACGAGATCGGCATCCCCATCGCCATCCATGTCTCGACTGACCAACGACATGATCCAGCCGGCCTCCCGCAGACGCGTGGTCCGGGCGGCGGCCAGCGTGACGGGTTGACCGACTGGCCAGCGCACCAGGGTGATCGAAGCGTCGGCTCCCTTGGAGGCTACCGCCACCGCCGGTTCGCCTGTAGCGAGCGGCACGGGCGTGGCAAACATCCAAAGATGCCCGCGCAAAGCTTCGATCTCTTCGCTCTGCCAAGCCGCGGGATCGAGCAGGGCGCGGCGTTGGGCCGCTGGGGAACGGGCGGATTCAGGGGTCCGATTCCAGTGCACCAGGACACGCCGCGACCTGCCTTCGTGGCAACTGAGGATGTCGAGGCGACCGTCCCGATCGAGGTCGATCGCGACCGCATCTTCTGGCGAGCTGCCCACCCCGACGGTGACCTGCGGCCAAGGCTGGGTGACGTGCGCAATGCCGGGGTGGAAGTACAGCCGGATGATCCCCGCCTCTTCCCAACCGGTGACGATATCGAGCTGCCCATCGCCATCGAAATCGGCCAAGCGAACGCCATCGGCGCCACGGGACGAGCCGTCGATGACGTGGCGAGGCCAGGGCGAGCCGGCGCCCGCCGGCAAGACGGCGGCAACGGAGAGGAGGATGGCAGCGACGGAGCGACGCATGATTAGGCACCTGAAGACGAGGCCGCGAGGAAAGGAACGAGCCCTTGCAGGATAGCACCTCGCGACACCGCCCGGACGCGATCAGGGGGTGGGCGACAACTTGCCCAGCCGCTCCAACCAGTAGCGGAGCCCTTCGCGAAGTCCGGCGGCCTGCCGCTGCTGGGCGATGTAGACCTGTTCGTCGGCGAGCAACGAATCGAGATTCGCATCGGCGGTGACCCGGGCGTCATCGGTCAGCACGATGCCGTAAAAGCCATGGTCGAAGAGTCGGGCGTCGAAGACCGAGTCCCCAGCGACGATCACGCGCTGCTGGGGGACGCCTAATTGCCGCGCCACGAACGCCGAAGCCAACCCCACATCGACGCCCCGGGGCATCACATGCAGCAGCCCGCCAGCGGTCTGCACGCAACGCGCGTCGACGCCGGCATTGGCCAATAACGCTTCCACATCGTCGGCCGTCGTTTCCGATCCTTCCTCCAGCCGACAGGAGACGAGGAAGGGCAACGGGGTCTCGTCCAACCGCGTCAGCCCGGGCACGTCGTGGGTCAGGACATGATGCGCCGTCGTCGCGCACCACCGGGCCGAGATCCGGATGATCCAGCCTTGATCGAGTTGGCCGTCGGGATAACTACAGACCTCCGTGCCCATCGCCGCGATCACTGCGATCGGAGGCGGCACCGGGCGGGCGGCGATTTGCCGACGGAAATCTTGGAAATGCAACTTGGTCGCATAGACCAGCTCGATCCGCGACGCCTGCGAAGCGACAAACTGGGAAAAGCGTCGCAGCGAACCGTCGTCGCTGCGGAGGATCACATCGCAATCGACCACAAGCAGGAAAGTGTCTTGCATGGTTCACGCTCGCTTCGGAGTGAGTTCAAAAGGCGATCGCCTATCGGCTGCATACCTTGTTCCAATCATCGCGTCGGTCGCGCGGCCGCCCGCCTTCGAGAAAGCCGGCACGAAAATTGCTGTTGCTGTGTTGGTGAGTGATGACTGGATAGGGGAAGCGAGCGGCCGGCCGCACAGGGCCGACGCCGGGTCCCTGATCACGGACTGCCGATCACGGATTGCCTCCAACCGACTGCCTGGCCGTGGGGAAAGCGTGGACTCGCTCGGGCACCGCGGGCCGTCAAGGTACGGGCCGTCAGGTTACGACGAGCAGGTGGCGACGGTCAGATTGCCAGCCCGCGTGCTTTCCAAGCCGCCTCTGCCCCCCGATCGCTTGCCGGCGGCAGGTTTCCCCCGTGGCCGCCGCTTGCGTGATCATGCTTCGATAGCCTTCGCACACCGCCACACGCAGCACCGTCCGCGCCGTGTTGCCTCCTACTGCTCTCCTCCCCTGCTGCTTCATTCCCCCGCTGCCCAACGCCATGTTTATCAAACGCTTCAAGATTTTTCGGCTGCTCGGGTTCGACATCTATATCGATCTCAGTTGGTTCATTATAGCGATTTTGATCGTCTGGTCGCTCGCAACCAGGTTGTTTCCCACGCTGTATGAGGACCTCGCCACGCGGAGCTACTGGGCGATGGGCGTCGCCGGCGCGATCGGCTTGTTTGCCTCGATCGTCCTCCATGAATTGGGACATGCGGTGATGGCGCATCGCTTTGGCGTGCCGATGAAGGGGATCACGCTGTTCATCTTCGGGGGCGTGGCGGAGATGACCGAAGAACCTCCCGATGCCAAGGCGGAATTCGCGGTGGCGGTCGCCGGCCCGATCGTCAGCGTGCTGCTGGCGATCGTTTGCTATCTGGGAAACCTCGCCGGGGCGGCAAGTGGTTTGCCAACCGCCGTGGTCGGGACGCTCTGGTACCTGGCCCTGATCAACGCCGTCGTCGTCGGCTTCAACTTGATCCCCGCCTTTCCACTCGATGGCGGTCGGGTCCTGCGTTCCATCCTCTGGGCG
>CAYNVI010000351.1:0-5611 GCA_964400585.1 uncultured Pirellulaceae bacterium
GTCCACGAGCCCGATCGTGGCCGCCCGCGGTGGCCTTCGCTTCGACCGTTTCAAAGTGCCGGGCGCTGGCATAGTAGCCGGGACCGCTGATGAAAGCGGAAGCGGCCGAAGCCGTCATCCGGTCATCGCCCGGGCTGTCGTACAGCGAGGCGGCGTCCTCTCCGCCCGCCGTCGCATAGGCATAAACGCGCTCGAAGCCATACGCCAGATTGAAATGCTCGTCGCCCCGCAGGCTGGTGAATTGCGGACGGACGGCCAAGCGATCATCCCCTGCCGAATCGTGCAGGAAGGCCGTATCTTCGCCTCCTGCCGTGGCATGCACATAGATCCGCGGGACATCGTCGATCTCGAAGGCATAGCCGATCCCGCTGAGTGTTGCCGAGCCGGGGCGGGCTTCGAGTCGGTCATTTTGCGGCGAATCGAACAGTGTGACGCGGTCGGCGCCCCCGTGGCCTTCAAAGCGAACGTTCTCGATCCCTGCCAACCGTGTCGCTTGGTCCCCGTGGATCAATTCGTTGACCGAACCTTCCGCCGAGGCGTTGGCGTGCAGGGTCAACCGTTCGGTCAACGGCGACCCGATCACTTGTAGCCGATCGTTGCCGGCCGCCCCGTCGAGCGTGACCTGTTCGATCGCCGCCGCCGCCTCGGCCGACCAACGGTGGCCGGCGCCGTTGATCTCGACATACAAACCGTCGCGAAGGTCGAACAGGATCGTGTCGCTCTCCGCCGTGCCGGTCAGTTCCAGGCGGCCCTCGTGCCAGGTGATCCCGGCGGGGAACGTCGGCTCGTCCTCTTCGCGAGCGGGCGTGCCCGCGTCCCCTTCGCCCGCGGCGTTGCCCAGCAGCGTCTCCACCGCCCGGCTGAGATCGACGGTGTAGTAAAGCTGCCCGGTGGCCGCGTCGGTCTGTTCAAGCGCGGTGGCCCGCAGGTGCTCGGTGATCGCCGCCGGGCTCACATCGGCATCGGCGTCCGCCCGCAGCATCGCTTCGCGGACCAGCGTCGCCGCGCCGGCCACCTGCGGTGCGGCCATGCTCGTCCCGTTGGCAGCCACCAGATCGTCAACGTTGCCGTCCCAGCCGAGCACATGGTCGGGCACCGTACTGACGATGCCGCGGCCGGGTGCGGTCAAAATCTCGGGACGACGCTGCGAAAAGCCGCTGATCTGCCCGTCGGTATCGACGCTCCCCACCGCTGTCACCGCCGGGCTGTTGGCCGGATAGGTCAAACGGTCGGGAAAGTCGGCATCGAACCCGTTGCCGGCTGCCGCCGCGACGAAGATCCCCTGGCCGTACAACTGCTGCAGCTCATCGCCCAACTGCGCGGTCACCCGCGCCGTGTTGGCATCGGTCAGGATCGCTCCGAGCGACAGATTGACCGTGGTGATCGGATGGGCGAAGGCGTCGCGATGGTCATGCACCCACTGCAGCGCCGATTCGATCGCGTCGAGCGAACCGACCCCGCGATCATCGAAGACACGGAGCGCGACCAGATCGGCCCCTGGCGCCATCCCGCGGAAATCGTCACTCTCCCCGGCGATCAACCCGGAGACGTGCGAGCCGTGGAACCCTGCCGGTCCATCGTCGTAGGGATCGCTGTCCTGTTCGGCGAAGTCCCAGCCGCCCACGACGCGATAGCCGGGGCCATAGCCTTCGCCTAAAGCGACATGGTCCCAGGCCACCCCACTGTCGATCACCGCAACGGTCTGCCCGCCGCCATCCAAACCATACTGGCGCTGCACCTGGCTGGCTTGTCCGAGCAACGACGAGCCGTCTTGAGCCCCCAGCGGATCGTGATCGGGCGATTCAAAGGCTGAAAGTAGAAAGTCGGCCGCCACATTGGCCGACAAGGCAATCCGCGGTTCGCACGGTCGCACCCCCCGCGGACGCGCTTCCAGCGGATCCGGCGTGGCAGGCCGCGGAGGCGGCAGCGGTGAGGAGCGATCGGACGGAAAGGCGTTCATGGCTCCGAAACGTAGGTCGACGCAACCCGCCCGGCTGGCCCTGCCACCTTTTCCCCAGATCGACTCGACTTTTTTACCAGCAACCGCCGACAGAACAGGTGTAGCTGTCATAACATTCCCTTGCGGTCCGTGGGGTGCCCCCGATGTCGCTTTCACAGATCTGGTCGACCTTCAAATTGCTCCATCTCTCGCAACCGGCGGGAGAGCGACCGCTGTACCGGGCCGTCCGCGGTCTCGGCATCCGCAAAGTGCTGGAGGTCCACCTCGGCGATGCGCGACGCACCTACCAGTTGATCGCCTGGCTCCGGCAGCAAGGCAATGAGGGACCGCTCCGCTACGCCGCGATCGATCTGTTCGAAATGGCCGATCATCCGCAGCTCGCCTTGAAAACCTTCCATCAAACGCTCAGCAAACAAGGGATCAAACCGCTGCCGATCCCCGGCACGCTCGCCCAAGGCTTGCCCCGGGCCGCCAACGCGATCGGCACCGTCGACCTGGCGATCTTCGATGTCCCCGCCGAGCAATTGCAGCAGGGCTGCGTGCAGAGCCTGCTCCCCCGCGTGCTGGGGCACGAAACCCTGGTCCTCTGCCGCACTCCAGACGACGCGGGACTGGCGGTGACCGATCAATTGCTCGCCTACACCGCTCCCCAGCGGCAAGCGGCCTAGCGGGACAGCCCCACCGTTCGGTGCCTGAGCTCTCGCGCCTTGCGCAAGCGATTCCCCCCAGCCGAGGGAATCTTGACTTTCCCCTCGAAAGAACTTGCCTACCCTCCTAAGAGAGCTATTCTTGATTCGTTGTGACAGGCAGGAGTGCCTGGACCGAGCCTTGCGGAGCGGGGCCATCCGCCCGCTGTCGGGGAACCGACGACGGGACGACCGCGTTCAATTTTCCCCAGAATGCCATTGCGAGCGTTCTGGAAAGTTGAGAGAAGCCGCACTCGGTGAAGCGAGCAAGATGCTCCAGGACCAAACGAACGCCCCTCCCAAGTTCCCGGGGGAAGAGAACGCATGTGTGGCATCGTCGGTTACGTAGGGCAAGGGCTTGCCGGGCCCTTCCTGCTAGACGGTCTTCGGCGGCTCGAATACCGCGGGTACGACAGCGCAGGGGTCGCCCTGCTCGATGAAGGCCGGGTCTCGGTCAACCGCTCGGTCGGCCGGATCGAGCACTTGGCCCAACGGATCGGCGCGGCCCCGCCCGCCGGAACGATCGGGATCGGGCACACGCGTTGGGCCACCCACGGCCCTCCCACCGAAGGAAACGCCCATCCGCATCGGGGCGGCGACGGAGAAGTCATCCTCGTCCACAACGGTGTGATCGAGAATTTCCAGACGCTGCGTAGCGAGCTGCAGGCCAAGGGCTATACGTTTCAATCGGCGACCGACAGCGAAGTGATCGCCCATCTGATCGCCGAGATGTTGGCGCAAACGGCTTCGGCAGATACCGACGCCTCCGACGTCGGGCGGTACGTGGCGGCGGTCCAGGCCGCGACGGCCCAGCTGCGGGGGACCTACGGTCTGGCCGTGATGTTCCCGGCCGCTCCCGATTTGCTGATCGCGGCCCGCTTCGGCAGCCCGCTGGTGATCGGCGTAGGACGGGGCGAGCACTTCATCGCCTCGGATGCTTCCCCCTTGGCCGGTCACACCGACCGGATCGTCTACCTTGCCGACCATCAGCTAGCCGTGTTGAAAGCGAACGGCTTTTCGGTCCTGCACCGCGATCAGGGAAAGATTCGCCCCGAAATCCAGCCGCTGGAGCCGCAGGCCGGCGAAACGAGCCTGGAAGGCTTCCCGCATTACATGCTCAAGGAGATCTACGAGCAGCCCGACGCGATCCGCAACGCGATGCGAGGCCGGCTGGACGATCAGGACGCGACCGCCGTCTTCGGCGGCTTGAATCTGACGCCGCAACAACTGCGGAGCGTCGATCGGATCATCCTGACCGGCTGCGGCACCAGTTGGCACTCGGCACTGGTCGGCGAGTACTTGATCGAGGAGTTCGCGCGGATTCCGGTCGAAGTCGAATACGCCAGCGAGCTCCGTTATCGCAATCCCCCGATCGATCCGGGCACGCTAGTGTTTGGGATCACCCAGAGCGGCGAGACGGCCGACACGCTGGCCGCCCTCCGCGAGACCAAACGCAAGGGGCACCGCACCCTGGCGATCAACAATGTCGTCGGGAGCTCGATCGCCCACGCGGCCGACGGCGGGGTGTACCTGCATGCGGGTCCCGAGATCGGCGTCGCCAGCACCAAGGCCTACACCTCGCAGTGCTGCGTGCTGTCCCTGCTGGCGCTCTATTTTGGTCGCCTCCGCCACCTCAGCTTCGAAGCGGGCCAACGGATCATCGAAGAGCTGCGGAGGCTGCCGGCGGCGGTCCAACAAGCCTTGACCTGCAACGAGCAGATCCGCGACGTGGCCCTCCGCTACCAGGCGGCCCGCACGTTCCTGTACCTCGGCCGGCAATACAACTTCCCGACCGCCTTGGAAGGGGCGCTGAAGCTGAAAGAGATCAGCTACATCCATGCCGAAGGCTATCCCGCCGCCGAGATGAAGCATGGTCCGATCGCGTTGGTCGATGGCGAGACGCCCAGCGTCTTCATCGTGCCGCGGGGGACGACCTACGACAAAGTCGTCGCCAACATGGAAGAGGTCAAAGCCCGCGGGGGCCCGATCATCGCGGTCGCCTGCCGGGAAGACCAAGCGCTCGACCACCTCGCCGACGAAGTCATCCAGGTCCCGGAAGTCCCCGAGTTCCTGCAGCCGATCGTCAGTGTCGTCCCCTTGCAATTGCTCGCCTACCACGTCGCCCTGCTCCGCGGCTGCGATGTCGACAAACCACGGAATCTCGCCAAAAGCGTGACCGTCGAATGACCTTTTTTCCACGATCGATTTTTTGCCAGGAGGCCTCAAGCGATGAAAACAACCGGATTGAGCTATAACGCGCGGAAAGCATTGATGGTGCAAGTCGGCGAACAGGCCGGTACCGAAATCGCCAACCTGATCGGCCGGATGGCCAACGAGATCGAAGAGCTGCGGCGAACCAAGGTGAACGTCACCCGGATCGTCCCCAATCCCGATCCGCGGCAGTACGTCGAAGAACCCTTCTAGCCCGCTGCCCCCGCGGCTTGCCCCTGTTGCTGTCTCTCCGCTCCGGCAGCGAAGACTCCTGGCTTTCCCCTGCAGACCATCGCATGCGCACCTACCTTGTCACCGGGGTCGCCGGCTTTATCGGCTTCCATCTCTCCCGCTACCTGCTCGACCAAGGGATCCAGGTCGTCGGCCTCGACAGCGTCAACGACTACTACAGCGTGCAGCTCAAAGAAGATCGCTTGGCGCAGCTGCAGGGGCGCGACGGCTTTCAATTCATCAAGGCCGACCTGGCCGACCGCGGCGCCGTCCAAGCCGTGTTTGCCGAAGGCGCCTTCGACCGCGTGGTGCACCTGGCTGCGCAAGCGGGCGTGCGGTACTCGCTGACGCATCCCCACGCCTACACCGAATCGAACATCGAAGGATTCCTGAACATCCTGGAAGGTTGCCGGCATGCCAAGGTCCCTCACCTGACCTACGCCAGCAGCAGCAGCGTCTACGGGGCGAACACCAAGATGCCCTTCTCGGTGCATCAAAACGTCGATCATCCGGTCAGCCTCTA
>CAYNVI010000352.1:0-5604 GCA_964400585.1 uncultured Pirellulaceae bacterium
GTCGATGTCGATCATTCAACGAGAGATCTTCGGACCGGTCGTGCCGGTGGTGACCTATGACGATCTCGATCAAGCGATCGCCTACGCCAACGATTGTGAGTACGGGTTGACCAGTTCGGTCTACACGCGGGACCTGGATGTCGCGCTGCGTTGCTGCCAGGACATCCGTTTTGGGGAGACCTACATCAACCGCGAGAATTTCGAAGCGATGCAAGGGTTCCACGCTGGCTGGCGCAAGAGTGGGATCGGGGGCGCCGACGGCAAGCATGGCGTTTACAACTTCACGCAGACCCACGTCGTCTACATGCAGCGCAACCGCTGAGGCCTCGCTGCGCGACCCGTTTTTCGGTTTTCTGACAAAGCTCAGGACCGCTCGGCCGCTGCCAGGTCCTCGCACAGGATCGCGCCGGCCGCTTGCATCGCGGCGATCGCGCGCTGGGAATCGCCCGCTTGCCGGTCGACGCCGCGGACCCCTGCCAGGATCAGCCGCGTGGGGAAGCCGAGCGAGAGCGCGTCGAGCAAGGTCGCCTGGACGCAAACGGCGGTCGCCAAGCCGATCACGTCCAGCTCTTGGGCGCCGGCTCCGCGGAGCAAGCCCGCCAGCCCGGTTTCGTGTCGATGACCGTTGTCGAAGAAACCGCTGTAACTGTCCCGCGCCGGATCGATCCCTTTGGAGACGATATGGTCGAGGCCGGCCGTTTGCAGGTTGGTGGGAAAGGCGGCTCCCTGGCTGCCCCGGATGCAGTGGTCCGGCCAGAGGATCTGTTCCAGCTCGTCCAGCTCGATCACTTCACCGACCTGCTTACCGGGATGTTGGCTGACGAACGAGATGTGCGCGGGGGGATGCCAATCGCGGGTGGCCACAACGAGTTCGTAGCGGGGCATCGCGGCGTTGGCCACGGCGATCACTTCGTCCCCCTCCGGCACGGCTAAGGCGCCGCCGGGGAGGAAATCGTTCTGCAGGTCGACGACGATCAAGGTACGCACGGGGAGATTCCAGCAGGGTGAGAGAAACAGCGGGTCGGTCAGGAACCTGTGTCGGACTGCAGTTCCGCGATCATTCGTTCGCGTTTTTCATGCAGCCCGACATCCAGTCCGACGGGGTATTCGTGCGGGTTCATGAAGCGGCGGATGGCCGGGTGGAGCTGTTCACGCTGCTCGCAGCCGCGCTGCCGGATCGCCTCGATCGTCGGTCGCCGATAGACGAGCTCGCCGGAACGGAGGACCGGCACCAGCAGATCTTCGGATTCCGAGTCGGGAGGGATCCGTTTGTGGCGATGGGGATTCTTGATGTCGACCAGCTCGAGGCGGTCGTCGGTCCCCTCCCCTTCATCGAAGATCATGTCGGCGACCCATCCTTGGGGGCCGCGGAAACGGCGCACCTGGAGCATCCCCGGGACCGTCGTCTTGGCGACCTGTTCGGAGAGCTTGATTTTGGGCTTCCAATGACCCGACGGCTCTTGCATCGCCGCCAGTTTGTAGACGCCTCCCAGGGCCGGTTCGTCGTAGGCGGTGGCGAGCTTCGTCCCCACGCCCCAGATCGAGATCGCTGCCCCCTGGGCTTTCAAGTTTTCGATCACGTATTCGTCGAGGTCATTCGAGGCGACGATCGCCGCCTCGGGGAAGCCGGCGTCGTCGAGGATCTTTCGCGCTTCCTGGCTGAGGTAGGCCAGGTCGCCCGAATCGAGGCGGATGCCGGCCATCGCATGGCCTTGGGCACGCAGCCGACGACCGGCCGCGACGGCGCGACGCACGCCTTCGAGCGTGTCATAGGTGTCGACCAGGAAGACGGAGTTGTTCGGCATCGCCTCGGCGTAGCGATCGAAGGCTTCTTGTTCGTCGTCGAACGACATCACCCAGCTGTGGGCATGGGTCCCTTTGACCGGGATGCCGTATCGTTTTCCCGCCAGCACGTTCGAGGTCGCGGCGCAGCCGCCGATGTAGGCGGCGCGACTGGCCGACAAGCCGCCATCGATCCCTTGGGCACGCCGCAGACCGAATTCGAGCACGGCGTCGCCCCCCGCGGCACTCGTCACGCGAGCCGCTTTGGTCGCGATCAAGGTTTGGAAATTGATCAGGTTCAGCAGTGCGGTCTCCAGCAGTTGGCACTGCAGGATCGGGCCGCGGACGCGGAGCAGCGGTTCCTGGGCGAACACGACCGTGCCCTCCGGGATCGCGTCGATATCGATGCTCAGTTCCAAACCCGACAGGGCGTCGAGAAACGCCGGAGCGAACAGGGGTTGGTCATCGTTGCCGGTCAGCCCGCTCAAATACTCGAGGTCGTCCGCGGAGAAGCGGAAATCAGCCAGGAAATCAAGCACCGGATCGAGCCCGGCGGCGATCACGTAGCCGCTGTGGAACGGGGGCGAACGGAAGAAAAGATGGAACACCGCCTGCCGCTCGGCGCGCCCCAACTGCCAGTAGCCAGCCGCCATGGTCAGCTGGTAGAGATCGGTCAGTAATCCCAACGAGGGGCCTGCAGGGACCGCGGGGTTCATCCGTTGCTTTCGATCAGGAAGGTTGGGGGGGCTACCCGCCGGCTGCAGAGCGCGTGCCCGCCGTGGTTCACCAGGCGAAGCCTTTTTGAGTCCCCCCCTCCCCCAAGCCGTTCGCGCGAAAAACATTGCACTCATGCACAATGTTACCGCGAACGGGTTGGGGGAGGGGGCTAGGGGGAGGGGTGAAGCCGAGGCTCACTCGGTGTCATGATATCGGCCCTTCACCCCTGGCGGCTTTTTCCCAACTCAGCACGTTTTCATCAGGCCAGGCTCGTTCATCAGGCCAGGCCCCGGGGGCGCGGCCGGCCCGCCGTGCCCGCTGCACGGCAGCAGGATGCCATCATGGCAGCAGGAAGGGCTCAAGTGGATCGACGTAACGATTGTCTGTGTGGTGAGTTAGGAAATTCTTTGAGAGATTGGCCCAGGGAATGCTTCCTGCGTGAACGGTTGGCCTCGCCTGAACCTGGGCTGACAACCGGTTACGCTATCGGCTGGGCCACCGGTTTTCCTATGAAGCTCGGCCGGCCGCTGCCAAGCCACGGTCGTTGATTGCGAACTACTTTGTTCGTAGACGTCGTAATCGGGTGAGGCCCAGGCGACTGGGACAGCAGGCGTTCTCTGAAGCGGAACTCATTTGGAGTGAAGGATCGTCGATGAACTGGAATCTGGGTCGCGTGGCCGGTATTCCGATCAACGTGCACTGGTCGTTTTGGCTGCTGCCGCTGCTCGTGCTCTTTTCGGCCGCCCCGGCCGGCGGGTCGCTGACCTTGCGGTTGACGTTGCTGTTCCTCGTTTTCGGCTGTGTGGTCCTGCATGAACTGGGCCACGCGATGATGGCGCGGCTGTTCGAAGTCCGGACTCGCGACATCACGCTTTACCCGATCGGGGGGATCGCTCGGTTGGAGCGGATGCCGCGTCATCCCTTCGCCGAAGGCGCGATCGCCCTGGCCGGCCCGGCGGTGAACGTGGTGATCGCCGCGTTTTTGGCGGTCGCTTGGGGCGTCTTGGGCGGGTTGGTCGGTTCCTTCTCCGGCGCCATCTTGCAGACGCTGCTGTACGCCAACGTCGTGCTGGTCCTGTTCAATTTGCTACCGGTCTTCCCGATGGATGGCGGGCGCGTATTGCGGGCCATCCTGGGCGCCTTCGTCCCCTTTACCAAAGCGACCCGCATCTCTGCACGCGTCGGCCAGGCATTCGCGGCGTTGCTCGGTATCATCGGGCTGTTTACCGGAGGCATGCTGGTTTTCTTAGCGATCTTTGTCTTCTTTGCCGCCCAGGCCGAATTGACGATGGTGCGTCAGCAGGAACGGTTTGCTCAGGCGCATCCGGGCGCATTTGATTTTCATCCGGCGCGTGACGCAGCCCCGTCCGCGGCCCGCGGGGACGGCGCCCGTTCGTCGGGCGCCTCGGTCCTGCTTGATCAGCAGGGGCGGGTGATCGCCAAGTACGGTTAGCCGCCTATCCGGAAACCAGCCAACTGGCCGTGCAGCGGCTCCTTTCGTTCCCTCTCGCCCCGCGCAGCGGGGGAGAGGGGTAGGTGAGAGGGTTTCCGGAGAGGCATTTAGCCGCCGGCCGGGCTATTTGGAGGGGCGTTCCGGCACGGTCAGCACAGGGCACTTCGCCTTGCGGACGATGTTCTCGGCGACGCTGCCGATCAGCAGATGGGCCACGCCGGTTCGCCCATGCGTGCCCATCACGATCAGATCGCAGGACCGTTCCTCGGCGAAGCTGAGGATTTCGATCAAGGGTGTACCGACACGGACATCGGCTTCGCTGCTGAGGTTCGCAGCATGCTCGCCCCGCAACCACCGGTGCAGTTCCGCTTTGACCTCCGCGACGTCCTCCTGCGAATCGAGCATGGGAGGCACGAAGGCCCCGTCCGGAAGCAAGGCGGGTGTCGGCGGTTCGATCACGTGCAGCAAATGCAGTTTGGCTTGCGCCTGGCCGGCGAGCAGGCAGGCATAAGGGAACGCGGCTTGGCTGCAACTGCTGAAGTCGGTCGGCATCAAGACGTTGGTGATGAAGGCTTCACGCATAACGGCAAGGTTCCCGAGGAGGGAGGCAGAAGGGAAGAAAGCAACGCATCGGCAGCGGGAGGCAAGCGATCGCCGGCCGACGGTGGTGCTGCGGAGCGTACCAGCCTTTTCCCGAGGGCGGAAGTCATCAGAGGGGCAAGCGAATCGCTTTGCGTTGCCGGTTCGATTCGTAGATCGCGGTGAACATTTCGACGACCGTCCGGCCCTCGACCCCGCTGACCGTGGGCGGCCGGTCGTCCTCGATCGCTTGCAGGAAATCGTCGATCTGGAGGGCATGGAAGTGGGTCGTCGGCTCGATCTGGGCAAACTGCTGACGATCCGCTTCGCGGTAGCGTTCCAACAGGTGTTCCTCTCCCGGGATCGTCCACAGGTCATTGCCCGGCGGCGCCACGATTTCGCTCATCCCGGCCACGAAAGTCGCCCCGGAATCGGTTTCGACGCCGACCGACGCCCCGCTGGAACCGTGGATATGGACTTTGGTGTGGATGCCTGGCTTTTGCGAGACGCTGGTGACGATGTTTCCCAGGCCCCCGGAAGCGAACCGCAGGATCGCCACCGCCGTGTCGTCGACCTCGATCGTGGGGTGATTGAGATTGGCCCAGTAGCCGCTGATCTCCTCGATCGGGCCCATCATCCATTGCAGCAGGTCGAGTTGGTGCGGGGATTGATTGACCAACACCCCGCCTCCTTCGCTCTCCCAGCGGCCCCGCCAGGGGTCCGATTCGTAATAGGCGGGATCCCGCCAACTGAACATCGCGAAGGTGCCGAGGATTGGTCGGCCGATCTTGCCGGCATCGATCGCCGCCTTCATCCGCTGGACCGGGGGCAGGAATCGACGTTGGCTGACGATGCCCAATTGGATGCGATGGCGATCGGCCGCTGCCAGCATGGCGTCGCAGTCGGCCAGCGAATCGGCCATCGGCTTTTCGATCAACACATGGGCACCGGCCGCGGCGGCCTGCAGGCAAGCCTCGCGATGCAGCGGATGCGGTGTGCAGATCGTGACCGCTTCCACCGAGGCACGTTCGCACATCTCGGTGACCGACGCGTAGGGGATTGCGCCATAGGTT
>CAYNVI010000353.1:0-5601 GCA_964400585.1 uncultured Pirellulaceae bacterium
CTTTGTCCGGGGCACCGAAGAGAAGCGACAGGTCGATCTTGAGACCTCCCGCATCGGTGACCGCGGAGCCGGCGATCGCGGGGGCTTTGTGTTGCGGGAAGATGATCGCGTTCGCCGGGCAGACGCGGCTGCAGGCGGGGCACCATTTCCGGCAGTTGTCGGGCTGTTCGACCAGGATCGTCTCGACATCGTCGACGCCGTACACCCCGAACAAGCAGAAGTCGATGCACTCCATGCAATTCGTGCAGCGGCTGAAATCGATGACCGGGTACCAGCGGCGACTGGTCGGTTCTTCGATCTTGAAAAGGGCTTCGGCTGGCGGTTCCGCCGCGACGGTCGGTTCGCTCCCGCGGTCGGCGAGAATCCGTGAGATCTCTTCCAGATAGGGCTCGGCCGCCTCACGGAGGCGGAGGTCCAGGCTGTAGATCTGGCGAGCGGGGCGAGGAACATCGTCGATCACTCGATCGGTCAGCGGATTGTCCTCCATTTCCGCTGCCTCCTCAGCGGGTGGCTCGCCACTGGGCGGCTCGTCACTTTCCTCCGCGAGGGCCGCGTCGGCGACATCGCTCAAGCCGACCTCCCCGAATTGGCCGCGGATCCCGGCGCGATCGAGCACCCAGTGGGCGGCCCGCGGAAAGACCCACGACAGCAAGATCATGTCGCCTTCGATCTCGCGGAGCTGTTGGACCGTTTCCCCTTGGGGCGGCAGGTCGTAGAGGTGGGGGATCGAGACGACGCGGATTCCTTCCAGGGCCGCAGCGCGTTCGGCGATCGTCTGTTCCAGCTCGCGCTTGGCGGGGGCCCGCGATTGGCCACGCGAGACGACGACGGTCAGGACCAGCTGGGGGGGAGCAGAAATCACAATCGCTTCAGGGGTTGCAGGGACTTGCTGGAGTGAGTGGAAACCGTGCAGGGCCGGGGGGCATCCAGGGACAGGTCTGTGAGCGGAGCGGCGCAAGCCGCCCGGTATCTTTTGAGGGTTTTCTTTGCGAAACCGGACGACTCGCGCCGTTCCGCTCCAACGGAAGTCGCCGGGGCCCTCGCCAGACTACCAGTTTAACGGCTCCAGCCAGGCCCGTTGGCAAGGGGCCAAATCGGTTTGCAGGGTGATCGCTTCGCCGCAGCGGATCGTCAGTTCCGGAGCGGTGACGACCCGTCCCAAACGCCGGCACGGCTGCTCGGCCAAGCATTGCTCGAACCGGTCGGTTTGCTCCGCGGCGACCTCGATCAGGAAACGCGTATTCGATTCGCTGAACAAAGCATGGGTGGGGGACGGCAGCGGGGCCGCGACCTCGGCGAGGTCGAGTTCCAGTCCCAGCCCGGCGGCGAACGCCATTTCCGCCGCCGCTACCGCCAGGCCTCCTTCGCTGAGATCGTGGCAGGACCGCACGGTTCCGCTTTGGATCGCCTGGTGGACCGCCGCAAAGATCGGGGCTGCCGCGGTCGCCTCGACCTGCGGGGCGTGTCCTCCCTTCCAGCCATTGACCAAACCGAGGTGCGAGCCGCCCAATTCATTCTTGGTTTCGCCGACCAAGTAGATCGCATTGCCACTTTCTTTCAGGTCCATGGTGACGGCGGTCCGCACGTCGGCGATTTGTCCCAAGGCGCTGATCAGCAGGCTGGGCGGAATCGCGATGGTCTGCTTTTCCCCCGCCGCGTCGAGGAAGCTGAACTCGTTATTCAGGCTGTCTTTGCCACTGACAAAAGGGGTCCCCAGGGCGAGGGCGATATCCTGGCAGGCGATCGCGGCCCGGACCAGCGACCCCAGCGTCTCGGGGCGGTCAGTGTAGCCCCAGCAGAAATTGTCGAGGATCGCGATCTTGGCCGGGTCGGCGCCGACAGCCACCGCGTTGCGGACCGCTTCGTCGATCGCCGAGGCCGCCATGTGATACGTGTCAAAGTCGCCGTAGTGCGGGTTCATCCCGCAGGAGACGACCAGCCCGCGGCGGCTTTGTAAGCGGGGGCGCACGACCGCCGCGTCGCTCGGTCCGTTGCACTGCGGCCCGACCAGCGGTTTGACCACGCTTCCTCCTTGGACCTCGTGGTCGTACTGGCGGATGATCCAGTGCTTGCTGGCAACATTCAGCGAGCCGAGGATCTTCGTCAGTTGGCTGGCGTGGGCCGGGGCATCGAGGGGCGGGATTTCCATCTCCTGTTCGACCACCGGATGATAGACCGCGTCGCGGATCACCGGCGGGCGGCCTTCGTGGAGGAACCGCATCGCGAGGTCGCCGACGACCTGGTCGCGGTACAGCAACCGCAGGCGGCCGCTGTCGACGAAGCGGCCGATCACGGTCGCTTCGACCCCTTCGCTTTCGCACAATTCGCGGAGCGCATCCCATTTTTCGGGAGGAACCGAGAGGACCATGCGCTCTTGGGCTTCACTGATCCAGATCTCGGTGTAGCTCAAGCCGTCATACTTCAGGGGGGCGCGATCGAGCCAGACTTCGGCGCCCAATTCCTCGCCCATCTCCCCGACAGCACTGGAAAAGCCGCCCGCCCCGCAGTCGGTGACGGCGTGGAACAATTGCCGGTCGCGGGCTTGCAAGAGCACATCGGCGACCATCTTTTCCGTGATCGCGTTGCCGATCTGCACCGCGCCGCCGGAGAGCGACTCCGATTCGCTGGTCAGTTCGGCCGAGGAGAACGTGGCCCCGTGGATGCCGTCGCGTCCGGTGCGTCCCCCGATCGCCACGATGTAATCGTCGGCGATGACAGCTTTGTCTTCCATCCCGACCGGCAGGATCCCGACGTTGCCGCAATAGACCAAGGGGTTGCCGAGGTAGCGGCGATCGAAGTAGACCGCCCCGTTGACCGTCGGGATCCCCATCCGATTGCCGTAATCCCGCACGCCGGCGACCACCCCATTGATGACGCGGCGGGGATGCAAGACGCCGGGCGGCAGGCTGGCCGGATCGGTTTCCGGGGGGGCAAAGCAAAACACATCGGTGTTGCAGACCGGTTTGGCTCCCATGCCGGTGCCCAGCGGATCGCGGATCACCCCGCCGATCCCGGTGTTGGCCCCGCCGTAGGGTTCCAGGGCCGAAGGATGGTTGTGCGTTTCGACCTTGAAACAGACGTGGTAAGCCTCGTCGAAGGTGACGACGCCGGCATTGTCTTGGAACACGCTGACGCACCAGTCTTCGGCGCCCAAGGTTTTGCGGATTTGTTGGGTGGCGGCAAAGATCGTTTCCTTCAGCATGTTTTCGTACTGCCGGTCGTCGCCTTCGGGCGTCCCGTCGGCGGCCGGGCCGCGGTAGTGGATCCGCCCCGCCAAGGTTTTGTGGCTGCAGTGTTCGGACCAGGTTTGGGCGATCGATTCGAGTTCGATGTCGGTCGGCTCGCGGCCCAGCTGCTGGAAGTGGGCGGCGATCGTCTGCATTTCGACCAGGGTCAGGTAGAGCTGCCCTTCGCTGGACAACCGTTGCAGGCCGGCGTCGTCGAGTTCGCGGATCGGGACCGTCAGCGGCTCGAACGTGTAAGCCGATCCGACATCGAGTTGTTCCATCTCGAGCGGCCCGACGATCACCTGTTCGACCGAATCGTTGCTGAGCGCCCGCCGGCAGATCTGCTGAAGCGTTGTCTCGCCCAGGTCGGGAAGCCAGAACTTTTTCAGCGTGCGAACTTCTTCGACCGCCAGGCCGGCGTCCCGCGCCGCGTCGGCCGTGCTTTGGGCGACCGGATCCATCACGCCCGGCTTCGGCAAGACATGCACCAGTTGGCCGGCATCGCCCGGCGGCTCGGCCAGGCTCTCTTGCCCGACCAGGGCGACGACGGTCCGTTCGGTCACCGGATCGGCGAGCAGCCGGTGGGCCAGTGCGGTCGCCGCGGCATGGTTGAGCGGGCCTTGGACCAGGTAGCCCCGGGCGAAGTTCAAGGAGAGCGTCTCGGCCAGTCCCAGTTCATGGATCTCCTGAGCGATCCGTTGGGCTTCGCGGTCGGGTTGTCCGTCGGCCGGATAGATGTCGATTTCCCAAAGGGGCATGTTGGTCGTTTCGTCGTGGAAGGAAGGGGACGGCGGGTTGCTTATTCGGCTTGGTCGCGAAGCGTTTTGGCCATGGATCCACACTTTGTGTTAAGTTCCCAGAGACGGCGGGTTGCTTATTCGGCTTGGTCGCGCAGCGTTTTGGCGGCTTGGAAGAAGGCCTCGATCCCCGCCGCGTCTCCGGCGGCGATCCGCCCGCGGAGCGTCGCCAGTTGGCGGGAAAATTCGTCGGTGGCTGCCAGGATCGCGGGACTGTTGGCCAGGCAGATGGCGGTCCACATTGTCGGATCCCCGGCGGCGACCCGCGTGATGTCGCGCCAGCCCCCGCCGACATAGGGCAAGCTATCGGGCGTGATTATGGAGGCGATCGCGGCTGATACCAAGTGAGGGACATGGCTGGTGGCGGCAAAGATTTGGTCGTGCTGGCAGGGGGTCAGGGTGGTGACCCGCGCCCCCAGGCGTTCCCAGAGATCGGCGACCTGGGCGGCGCGATGCGGATCGGTCTGCGGCGTCGGCGTCACGATCACCGCCTTGTCCCGCAGCAAGTCCGCGGAGGCATGCTCCGGGCCCGTCTTTTCGCTGCCGGCGATCGGGTGGGAGCCGACGAACTTGGCGCGGGCCTCGGGGACCGCTTCGATCGCGGCGACCAGGCTCGCTTTGGTACTCCCCACATCGGTGATCACCGCTTCCTTGCCGACGATCCCGGCGGCCTCGATCACCGCGGCAGCGATCCCCGAGACGGGGGTGCAGACGAACACCCAGTCAGCGCCTTCGCAGGCCTCCGTCAAACTGGCGGTCGCCGCCGTGACGGCTCCGCGGGCCAGCGCCTTTTCCCGAGTGACGCGGCGGCGGGCGACTCCCAACACCGTCAGCGCGGGCCACTGTTGCCGCAGCGCGGCACCGATCGAACCACCCAGCAGTCCGACGCCGATGATCGCGGCGCGGGACGGAGAATCAGCCATGTCGCAAACTCGGTGGGCGAAGAAGGAAGCCGCGAAGCGGGCGTGCCGCGGAGGCGGTCCGGCATGACGCGACAGCGAGGGAGGCGGGTCCCGGCGGACCTCCGCAAAGACCGCCGCAGGAGGGCGGGGATCAGAGGTTCGGAAGCTGGTGTCCCATCTTTTCCCGCTTGGTTTTCAAGTACGACGCATTGTACTGGTTGGCGGGGGAGAAGATCGGCACCTGGTCGACCACGCGGAGGTCGAAGCCGCGGAGATTGAACGCTTCGGTCTTCTTGGGGTTATTCGTCAGCAGGCGGACTTCGGTCAGCCCCAGATCCTTCAAAATCTGCAGGCCGATCCCATAGTCCCGCATGTCGGCCTTGAAGCCCAACGCCTGGTTGGCTTCCACCGTGTCGAGTCCCTCGTCTTGCAAGGCGTAGGCACGGACCTTCTGCGCCAACCCGATCCCGCGGCCTTCCTGCGGCAGATAGATCACGGCCCCCCGCCCTTGGTCGCTGACCATCTGCAAAGCCATCTCCAGCTGGTCACCACAATCGCAGCGGAGGGAGGAGATCAGGTCGCCGGTGAAGCAGCTGCTGTGCATCCGCACCAACGGAGCCGGCCCGTCTTGCGAGAGGTCGCCGTGGACCAAAGCGATCGGTTCCTGGTTCTCGT